>DASQBH010001593.1:0-3024 GCA_035635315.1 Longimicrobium sp. | reverse complement strand
GAGGGGATCGCCCCGGAGGACCTGGAGCGCATATGGGAGCCGTTCTGGCAGGCGGCGCGCCCCGAGGCGGGGCGCCCGCCGGGGACGGGGCTGGGGCTGGGGATCGTCCGGCAGCTGGTGCGGGTGCTGGGCGGCGAGATCGACGCCCGCAGCGATCCCGGGCAGGGCACGGCGTTCGTGGTGCGGCTTCCCGCCGCGCCCGCGGACGCCCGCGGTTCGTGAGGCGGGTTGATCCGAAGAGGAAATCGGAAGGGACGCGGGGCAGTTGCAGGCTATTCCCTATTCCCTATTCCCTATTCCCTATTCCCCATTCCCTATTCCCTGTTGACGGACGGAGCGATGGAACGTGACCCCAGGGACAACGGCGTATCCTACGCGGCGCAGCTCCCCACGGGCGTGCCGGGGCTGGACCGGCTGCTGAACGGGGGGCTGCGCCGCGGCGCGCTGCACGTGGTGCTGGGCGGCCCCGGCGCGGGCAAGAGCGTGCTGGCGCACCAGATCGGTGCGCACCTCATCCGCGGCGGCGGCCGGGTGCTGTACCTCACGGCGCTGGTGGAGACGCACCAGACGCTCATCTCCCAGGCGCGCACCTTCCGCTTCTTCGACCCCGCCGTGGTCCCCAACGCGTTCTACTACGCCAGCCTCTATCCCGTGATGGCGCGCGACGGGCTGAACGGGGCGCGCGAGGAGATCGGGCGGCTGGTGGCGCACCACGACCCCACGCTGGTCATCGTGGACGGGGTGCACGCGCTCAAGATCACCGCGTCGTCAAAGCTGGAGTACCAGCGCTTCATGCACGAGATGGAGGCGCAGGCCACCGTCAGCGGCGTGACGACGCTGATGTTGACGCACCCGGAAGAGTCGCTGGCCTCCGACCCCACCTTCACCATCGCCGACGGCATCCTGCACCTGCGGGCGGAGGAGGTGGGGCTGCGCACGGTGCGGATGATCTCGGTGGAGAAGCTGCGGGGCGTGCCCCACATGGGCGGCTGGCACACCTTCGCCATCCGCCAGGAGGGGATGCACATCTTCCCCCGCCTGGAGGCGCTCACGGTGGGGATGGAGGCGCTGGCGGGCGGCACGGAGACGGGGGACGGCGCCGACCCGCGGGTGGACTTCGCCATCGACGGGCTGGGCAAGATGCTGAATGGCGGGGTGCCGCGCGGGTCCGCGACGGTGGTGATCGGCACGCCGGGGTCGGGAAAGACGCTCACGGGGCTGGCGTTCCTGAGCGCGGGGGCGGATGCGGGGGAGCCCGGGCTCTTCTTCGGCTTTCACGAGGGGCCGGAGTCGCTCTGCCGCAAGGCGGACGGGGTGGGGCTCTCCTTTCGGCGGGGGGTGGAGACGGGGACGATCCACGCGTACTGGCGCGCGCCCACGGAGATGCTGGCGGACGAGGTGGCGGAGCGGCTGCTGGACATGGTGCAGGAGCACGGCATCCGCCGGGTGGTGATCGACGCCATCGAGGACGTGCGCCACGCGGTGATCCCGTCCAGCCGCGAGATGTCTTTCCTGTCCGCCCTGGCCAACCTGTTGCGCCACCGCGGGGTGACCACGGTAATGCTGCTGGACCTTACCCGCATCGCCGGCATCAACTTCGACCTGCCGATGCCGGAGTTCGCGGCGGTGATGGACAACGTGCTGCACCTGCGCTTCGTGGAGCAGAAGTCGGAGCTGCACCGCATGGTGGCGATCCTCAAGATGCGCGCGGGCCCGCACGACCACGCCATGCGCGAGCTCCGCATCTCGGCGAAAGGGATGGAGGTGGGCAAGCCGTTCGACCGGTCGGAGCTGGTGCTCACCGGGCTGGCGCTGCCCCGGTGACGGAGCCGCAGGTGCCCCCGGCGCGCGTGCTGGTGGCGGACGACGAGCCCGCCATCACCACGCTGGTGGCCGAGATGCTGACGTACGCCGGCTTTCAGGTGCTGCGCGCGCACGGCGGCGGCGAGGCGCTCGTCCTGGCGCGCGCGGAGCGGCCGGACGTGATCCTGCTGGACGTGATGATGCCGGACCTGGACGGCCGCGACGCCTGCCGCGCGCTCAAGATGGACCACGTGCTGCGGGACATCCCCGTCATCCTCTTCAGCTCCGCCGACGAGCGCGACGTGCACTGGCGCGGCGCCGGCGCCGACGCCTTTCTGCAGAAGCCGTTCAGGATCCGCGATCTCCCCGCCTTCGTGCGCTCCGTCCTGGACGCCGGCGCATCCTGAAGATCAAAAGATTGGCCTCACGCAGAGTTAGCAGAGTCAGCAGAGTTTTCTCGTGCCGTTTCCTCTGCTGCGCTGCGTAACCGCATCCGGAAAGCATCAGGTACAGAGGAACAGACAAAAGCCAGAGGAACAGGGACGAGCCCGGTTTCCTCCGTTCCTCTGGCCGTTGTCTGTTCCTCTGTATCCCCCAGTCTGTTTCAGGATCTGGTCCAAAGCAAAACCGCCGCCCCGGTGCTCCGGGGCGGCGGTCCTCGTTCCGCGGTAGAAAACCCGGCTACGGCTGCGCGGGAGCGGTCCCCTGCCCCGTCAGCAGCGCCTCCAGGCGCTCGATGCGGGCGCGCAGCTCGTCGTTCTCAGCCTGCAGCGCCTCCGTGCGCGCGGTGAGCGCCTGCACCGCGGCCAGGTTCACGCCGTCGATGTCGATGGAGCTGATCATCAGGTCGCTCTCACCCAGCCCGAACGCGGCGTAGAAGTCCTGCGCCATGGGGCCCATGTGGCGGATGGAGCGGTCCTGCGCCAGGTAATTCCACGTGGTCACCGGCACCGTGCGCAGGCGGGCCAGCAGGTCCTCTCCGTCGATCTGCAGGAAGTTCTCCTTGCGGCTGCGGTCGGAGACGCTGCTCCACGCGCTTCCGCCCGCCGCCAGAAACACCCCCGACGAAAGCGACTGGTTGGTGAAGACCCTTACACCGCCGCAGCCGCGCATGGTGATCTGGTTGTTGGCGGTCGCGTAGACGGAGTCCGACGAGAAGCTGGCGCAGCCGTCGCCCAGCACGATGCTGCCCTGGCGGTTGGCCGTGCGGGCGTTCTTGCC
>DASQBH010001592.1:0-3845 GCA_035635315.1 Longimicrobium sp. | reverse complement strand
CCGCCACGTGCTCACGCACGCCGAGTACGACCGCAAATGCCGCGACGGCGACCTGTGACGCCGCGTTCAGACGACAAGGAAGGTGGCACGATGAAGACGGTACTGGACTTTCCCTCGCCGCACGTCCTGCGCAGCCAGGGCGACTACGACGGCGCGGTCGCCGAGATCGACCGGCTGCTGGATCTGGATCCGCAGCCCGCGACCCCGGAGTACGACCGGCTGGAGCTTCTGTCGGTGCTGGTGGAGGACTACGAGGCGCGCCACCACCCCATCGACGACAGCAACCTCACCCCGCAGGACGTGGTGGACTTCGTGCTGCAGCAGCGCGGGATGTCGCGCGCCGACCTGGCGCCGCTGATGGGCGGCCGCAGCCGCGTGTCGGACTTCTTCAACGGCCGGCGTGCGCTCTCCAGGGGGCAGATCGAGGCGCTCCGCGAGCATCTCCGCATCCCCGCGGATCTGCTTTTCTAACGAACCGCTCCGTTTGCGCCGGTGATGAGCACGCGAGAGGCCGCACTCCATGGTGCGGGCGCAGAAGAGCGGTACGAAGGTACGGGGTACGAGGGTGCGGTTCGGTTTACGTTCTGCTGTGACAGCCCGATCGACGAAGACGCGCCACGCCATCACACCTTCACCCGCTCACTCGTTCACCTCCGGAGGTGGCACATCCGCTGCCAAGGCTGTATCTATCAAGCCTGACGCAACCTGAGAGCACCGGGAGCACACGGCATTGGCAATCCCGAAGATCGAGTTCCACCCGCACCTGTGGCGCGAGCGCGCGCGCGAAGGCTGGACGCGGCTGCGCGGCGCGTGGCACAACCGGCAGGAGCGCAAGATCGTCCTCGGGCTGGCGGCGCTGTCGCTGGCCTCGTGCGGTACCGGCGGTATGGTGGCCGCGTGGACCCGCGCCTGCGCCGGCACCTGCCCCACCGCCGAGACCATCGAGAACTTTGCCCCGCGGCAGGCCAGCCTGGTGCTGGACGCCCGCGGCGGCGTGCTGGGCCAGTTCTATCGCGAGCGCCGCACCCTCATCCACATCGACTCGCTTCCCAACCACGTGCCCATGGCCTTCGTGGCCATCGAGGACAAGCGGTTCTTCGAGCACGAGGGGGTGGACCCGGTGCGCATCGTGGCCGCGGTGCGCGACAACATCATCAAGGGGTGGGGCGGGCCCGGCGGCAGCACCATCAGCATGCAGCTGGCGCGCAACCTGTTCCCGCAGCAGCTCCCCGCCAGCGAGACCAGCGTGCGCCGCAAGGTGGCCGAGATCAAGCTGGCCATGCAGATGGAGCGGCGCTTTACCAAGCGGCGCATCCTGGAGCTGTACCTCAACCACATCTACCTGGGCTCCGGCTCGTACGGGGTCGAGGCGGCCGCCCGCACCTACTTCGGCAAGCCGGCGCGGCAGCTGAGCGTCGTCGAAGCGGCCACCATCGCCGGGCTGCCGCAGGCGCCCAGCGCGTACGACCCGCGCCGCCACCCGGAGCGCGCGGAGCGGCGGCGCAACGTGGTGCTGCAGGCCATGGCCGACGCCCGCGTGATCACCCAGGCGCAGGCGGACGAGGCCAAGGCCACCCCGCTGGCCCTGGCGCCCCCGGGCGGCGCCCGCGGCGCGCCGTACTTCGTGGAGGCCGTGCGCCGGGAGCTGGAGGACCGCTTCGGCGAGCTGCTGTACACGGGGGGGCTGCGCATCCACACCGGCGTGGACCCCGTGCTGCAGCGCACCGCGGAGCAGGGGCTGGAGGAGCAGCTGCGGGCCATTGAGCGGGGGACGTACGGCGGCTTTCGCGGCCCCACCTACCAGCAGTTCACGGCGGGCATCCAGCCCGGGCAGGCCGTCACCCACACGCCGTACCTGCAGGGGATCGTCGTCGCCCTGGATCCGGCGACGGGGCTGGTGCGGGCGCTGGTGGGCGGGCGCGACTTCCGGCAGTCGCAGTTCAATCGGGCCGTGCAGGCGCTGCGTCAGCCCGGATCCTCGTTCAAGCCGTTCGTCTACGCGGCGGCGCTGGAGCACGGCCGCTCGCCCTCGTCCGGCATCAGCGACGGGCCGCTGACCATCAACATCGGCAGCGAGGTCTGGTCGCCCAAGAACTACGACGGGACGTACGGGGGATACACGTCGCTGCGGTCGGCGCTGCGCAACTCGCGCAACCTGGCCACCATCCGCCTGGGGCGCGAGACGGGGATCGAGAACGTGCGCGCCCTGGCCTCGCGGACGGGGCTGCAGACGCGCATCCCCGGCTACCCCTCCGTCTACATCGGCTCCGCGGGCGTCTACCCGATCGACATGATGGCCGCGTACGCCTCCTTCGCCAACGGCGGCTGGCGGGTGGAGCCGCAGCTGGTGGCGCGGGTGGAAAACCACCGCGGCGAGCTGCTGTGGGCGCCCGCCCCGCCGCCGCGCCGCGCGGTGGAGCCGGGGATCGCGTGGATCCTGACCGACATGCTGCGCGAGGTGGTGGACCGTGGCACCGGCTACCTGGCCCGCGACCCCTCGGTGGGCGCGCTGCCGTACGAGGTGCCCGCGGCGGGAAAGACGGGAACGACCAACGACAACACCGACGTGTGGTTCGTGGGCTACACGCCGGACCTGCTGGCGGGGGTGTGGATGGGGTTCGATACCCCACGCCCCATCATCGCGGGTGGCACCGGCGGAACACTTGCCGTGCCGGTGTGGGCCCGTGTTATGCGTACCGCATACGCCAACCGCAAGCCTCCGGAGCCGTGGGCCAGGCCTTCGGACGTGGTGATGCGGCGGGTGAGCGGGGGGCGGGTGCTCTCCGCGGAGTGCGGCGGCGGCACGCCCGACTACTTTGCCGCCAGGCACGCGCCGGAGGGATCGTGCCCGCAGCGGTCGTCCGAGCCGCAGTTCGTGGACCCCACCCCCGAGCTGCCCGGCAAGCCCGTGTTCCCGGGGCAGAAGCGCGAGCCGAGCCCCGAAGACTTCATCACCCCCGGCGCGGAGCGCGAACGGCGGTGAGCCACGCATAAACAGGTCGCGGGACGACAAAGATGAAGCGCAAGCTGTTGATCGCACTCTGCATCTTTCTCGTCCTGGGCCTGAGCGGGTTCGCCTGGCTCTGGTTCGGCCCCTGCGGGCTGGGGGGGTGCGCGCCCGTGACGGAGCTGGAGCGGTTCCAGGCGGAGGGCTCCCAGCTCTTCGACCGCGACGGCAAGCCCTTCGGCACCCTGGCGACCGTCAACCGGCGCGTCGTCCCCCTCGACTCACTTCCGGAATACCTTCCCCAGGCCGTGCTGGCCGTGGAGGACCGCCGCTTCTACAGCCACGGCGGCGTGGACTGGCGCCGCTTCATGGGGGCGCTCGTCCGCAACGTGCGCGCGCGCGGCGTGGAAGAGGGCGGCAGCACCATCACCATGCAGCTGGCCCGCAACCTGTTCCCCGACCAGCTGGACTACCGCGACCGCTCCATCCGCCGCAAGGTGCTGGAGGTGCGCGTGGCCCGGCAGATCGAGCGCCACTTCGACAAGCGCAAGATCCTGGAGCTGTACCTCAACCACATCTACCTGGGCGAGGGCGCGTACGGCGTGGAGGCCGCCGCGCGCACGTACTTCGGCAAGTCCGCGCACGAGCTCACGCTGCCGGAGGCGGCCCTCATCGGCGGGCTGCCGCAGTCGCCGTCGCGGCTGAACCCGCGCGAGAACCGCCGGGCCGCCCGCACCCGCCGCGACCTGGTGCTGCGGGAGATGGCCAAGGCCGGCTACATCACCGCCGCGCAGGCCGAGGAGGCCATCGGCACCCCCGTCCGGCTGGCGAAGCGCGAGCCGCGGGAGGGGCGCGGCTCGTACTTTCAGGAGCGGGTGCGCCGCGAGCTGGAGGAGCG
>DASQBH010001591.1:0-2331 GCA_035635315.1 Longimicrobium sp. | reverse complement strand
CCTGGCCGGGGCGGACGGCGCGGATTCGCTGCCGCCCGGCACCAGCTACGTGCTGGTGATCGACGACGACCCCGTGCAGCGCGACCTGATGCAGCGCTTTCTGGGGCGCGAGGGCTTTCACGTGGTGGTCGCCGCGGGGGGCGAGGAAGGGCTGCGGCTGGCCCGGCAAGTGCACCCCGTGGCCATCACCCTGGACGTGATGATGCCCGAGATGGACGGCTGGAGCGTGCTGCGCGCCCTCAAGGCCGACGCGGCGCTGCGCGACATTCCCGTGGTGATGCTCACCATGGTGGACGACCCGGAGCGGGGCTTTGCGCTGGGCGCCAGCGACTACGCCACCAAGCCGGTGAACCGGCAGCGCCTGTCGCGCATCCTTCGCAAGCACACCTGCCCCCATCCCCCCTGCCCCGTGCTGCTGGTGGACGACGACACGGCGGCCCGCACCCTTACGCGCAAGGTGCTGGAAAAGGAGGGATGGAAGGTGTGCGAGGCGGCGAACGGGGTGGAGGCGCTGGAGTGCCTGGAGCGGGAGCGCCCCTACCTGATCCTGCTGGACCTGATGATGCCGGTGATGGACGGCTTCGAGTTTGCCGAACGGGTGCGCCTGCACGACGAGTGGCGGTCCATCCCCATCGTGGTGCTGTCGGCGCGCGACCTGAGCGCGGCCGACCGGCTGCGGCTGAACGGCCACGTGGAATCGGTGCTCAAGAAGGAAGGCGGCTCGCGCGAGGGGATGCTGCTGCAGGTGCGCGACCTGCTGGACGACTGGGTCGCGCCGCGGGACATGACGGTCATACGAGGAGAGGAAAGGCGGGCCCGCGTGGGCAGGCGCCTTTCGGAAGAGGTGAAATGACGAAGATCCTGCTGGTGGAAGACAACGAGATGAACCGCGACATGCTTTCGCGGCGGCTGGAGCGCAAGGGCTACCAGGTGGTGCTGGCCGTCGACGGCCAGGCCGGCGTGGAGATGGCCCTTTCCGAGGCGCCCGACCTGGTGCTGATGGACATGAGCCTCCCCGTGCTGGACGGGTGGGAGGCCACGCGGCGCCTCAAGGCGGACCCCGCCACCCGGCACATCCCGGTGATCGCCCTTACCGCGCACGCCATGTCCAGCGACCGCGAAAAGGCGCTGGAGGCCGGCTGCGACGAGTACGACACCAAGCCGATCGAGCTTCCGCGGCTTCTCGGAAAGATGGAGGCGCTGCTGGCCGCCGCCGCCGGCCGTGCACCCGCCGCGGAGGCCCCGTGACGGCGCCTCCGCCAGCGACGCAGGGCCCGGTGCGGCACGAGCTTCCCCCGGAGCTGCTGCACGACCTGCGCACCCCGCTGGCGCAGATCATCGGCTACTCCGAGCTGCTGATGGAGCAGGCGCAGGAGGCGGGGGACGACGGCTACGTGGCGGACCTGCGCAAGGTGAGCGCGGCGGGGTACCGCCTGCGGGCGATGATGGAGGCGAGCTTCCAGTCCGTCCGGCCCGTGGCCGCAGGCCCCACCTGTCTTCTCGAGCCGGACGAGGGGCCCGATGCGACTCGCTGAATTCATCCTCGCCAACCGCGAGCCGATCCTGGCCGAGTGGGAGGCGTTCGCGCGCACCTGCACGCCCGCCAGCAGCGCCATGGACATCACCGCGCTGCGCGACCACGCCAACGAGATGCTCACCGTGATCGCCGCCGACCTGGCGACGCCGCAGGGCGGAACCGCGCAGGAGGAAAAGTCCAAGGGGAACGCGCCGTCGACGGAGAGCGAGCTGGTGACGGCGGCCGAGGAGCACGGCGCCGGCCGGGCGGAGAGCGGCTTTACCATGGAGCAGATGGTCTCGGAGTACCGGGCCCTGCGCGCCAGCGTGATCCGCCTGTGGGTGCAGGCGCGGGGAGAGCTCAAGCCCGCCGACGTGGAGGACCTTACGCGCTTCAACGAGGCCATCGACCAGTCGCTGGCCGAGTCGGTTACGCGCTACACCGAGGAGCTGGACCACTCCAAGGAGATGTTCCTGGCCATCCTGGGCCACGACCTGCGCACCCCGCTGGGCGCGGTGTTCACCTCCTCGCGCTTCATGCTCGACACCGACGAGCTGCAGGAGCCCTTCCTCACGCTCACCCGCCGCATCGCCAGCAGCGCCACGCGCATGGTGCACCTGGTGGGCGACCTGCTGGACTTTACCCGCAGCCGCCTGGGCGGGGGCATCCCCATCGAGCGCGCCCCCATGAACATGGGCAAGGCGGTGCACGACGTGGTGGACGAGATCGCGGCGGTGCACCCCTCGCGGACCATCGAGATCGACGCGCGCGGCGAGCTGGAGGGCGAGTGGGACTGCGCGCGCATCAGCCAGGTG
>DASQBH010001590.1:0-2926 GCA_035635315.1 Longimicrobium sp. | reverse complement strand
GGCGGTCGGCGGCTGGCCAACCTGCGCCCGGGGGTGCCGGTGGCGCTGCGCATTCGCCGCGAGGGATGGGAGACGCGGGTTTCCGTGACGCCGCGGCCCGGCTGCAACACGCCGGCGCTGGCCGTTACGGCGACGGGCGCGCGGCCCGACGCAGCGGCGCCCGGCTCCGCCGAGGGGCGGGCGGGCGAGCAGGCGGGGCCCCGCATCTACTTCGGGATGGAGCTGGACTGCGGCGACTGCGGCTGGCGGCGCGAGGGCGAGGCCTGGCGCTGGCACTCCGCGCAGCCGATGCAGATCAAGTCCACCGTCCCCGGCAGCCCCGCCCACCGCGCCGGCCTGCGCGCGGGCGACGTGGTGCTGCGCATCAACGGCTACGAGCTCAGCGACCGCGGAGCCGGCCAGTTCTTCGACCGGCTGAGCCCCGGCTCCGCCGTGCGCTTCCAGGTGCGCCGCGGCGGCCGCACCCTCACCATCCCCATCGTCCCCGAAATCCGCCGCGGGCCGTGAAGCATGGTGGTGGCGAGACCGTAAAGCGGGCCCGGGACGATGTCCCGGGCCCGCTTTCTATGCCGCTCGCCTTCGTTTCTTGCAAACGGTGTCATCCTGAGGGAGGCGCGCGCAACCTGTCTGTCCAAATCCACAATTGCCTGTGCGCCGACCGAAGGATCTTTACGATGGGCGCATGGTCCTGTCGGCTACGTTGGAGTTCCGCGCGAGAAGCCGCCCGTTCCCGATAAAGATTCTTCGGTCGGCGCACAGGCATTCGTGCGAAAGACGGTTACCCGCGGCGCCTCCCTGAATAGAAAAAAGTAGCATCCGTCCAGTTTACACATCGACTAGATCTGCTTTTTCATGCCATCTGGGTCTGCCGAAGGCTGGTGTTGGACTCAGAATGACAGCGATCGTCCCAATCCAGTGCCTGGCGGATTTCGGTGTGAGATCAATTCTTTTTTGCGGATCGGTATCAGGCGAAAAGATCCTGCGGATCTACGAGCCCGTATCTCCTGTATCCTTCAATACGGATGACTCCCTCGGGGCGAGGGGATCAGCCTCCATCTCCTTTTCCAGATCCTGCATTACCTCCTCCAGCGGAATCAGCCGGTCTTCTCCGGCCCGGATTGCTCGCTCTCGCTCCCGCGCAAGCAGCAGAAGCTCGAGATCCTCAATCTTTCGGATGAGCCGGCGAGCATTTCGGAGTTTCTTGTTTGGCATCCGTGGTCCGATCACTCGAGAGGTCGTCTTCGGCAACAGGCAAATATCAACATCCACCCAGCCGTGACAATCCGGCGCCAAATCACGGCCACCGCGCGTCCAGAGTGGCCACTGGCAGGCGGAAAACGAGACGCGCCCGCCGCTCCGGATGTGAGCGGCGGGCGCGGTTCGTGGGTGGGATGCGGATCAGCTGCCGGGGCGGCGGCGGAAGACGGTGCCGCTGATGTTGACGCTGTCGGCGGGGGTGCGCTCGTCGCGGAAAAAGAACTGCGCCACCTGGCCGCTGCCGGGGAGGAACTCCAACCGCAGCGCATCCGGCCGGGTGAAGGGGTCCAGCCGCGCGGACAGGTTGCCCAGCGTGGCCCACAGCTCCCGGTTGTCGCGCAGCCGCACGTCCACCGTGCCCATCATCTCGTTGTCGTAGCTGCCCGTGAAGAACGGCTTGCGCTCCTCCGGCGTGGGCGGGCGGGCCATCCGGCGCTGGTAGTCTTCGCGGATGCGCTGGCGCACCTGCTCGGCGTTGCGGGCCATCCGCTCGCGCTCGGCGGCGTACTTTGCGTTCACGCCGGGGCGGCCCAGCAGCAGATCGTACGCGTAGGTGGCAATCACGTCGGGCGCGGGTCCGTTGACGGGCGACGCGTCGTTGACGAGCACCGCCACGCCGATCCCCCTCTCGGGGAGAAAGGAGATGTGCGCGTGCCACCCCTGGAACCCGCCGAAGTGCTGGATCATCCGCTCCCCCTCGTAGTCCGCGCTCTGCCACCCCAGGCCGTAGCCGTTGCGCACGTAGCGGTAGAAGGTGTCGGTGTGCATGGCGGTGGGCGTCTGCGCCGTGCGGATGACGGCTTCCGGGAGGACCTGCCGCCCGTCCACGCGGCCGCCGTTCAGCTGCGCCTGCAGCCAGCGGACCAGGTCCTCGGCGGTGGTGAACATGCCGCCGGCGGGGTGCATGGTGTTGTCCTGCTTTTCCAGGGTGATGCGGATCACGCTGTCGGAGCCGGTCAGGTGCGGCGAGGCCAGGGGCCAGCCGGCGGCGCGCGCTTCGCTGACGCGCGCGGTGGTGTGCATCATCCCCAGCGGCCGGAACACCTCGTCGCGCAGCAGGTCCTGCCACTCGCGGCCGGTGGCGCGCTCCATGGCCAGCGCGGCGACCACGTACCCCAGGTTGTCGTAGCTGTAGGTGCGCGGGACCGGCGTGCTCTGCCCCAGCAGCCGGATGAGCTGCGCGTCGTCGTGCACGCCGCTGAACGCGGTGCGAAAGACGATGGGCTCGTTGCTCAGCCCGCTGGTGTGCGTGAGCAGCGAGCGCAGGGTGATGGAATCCGCCGAGAGCGGCGCGTTCATCCGCAGCTCCGGCAGGTAGCGGCTGAGCGGCGCGTCCAGGCTGATGACGCCGCGCTGGTCCAGGATGGCCGCCAGCGTGCCGGTGAACGACTTGGTGGACGAGGCGATGTAGAAGCCCGTCTGCGGCGTCACCGGCTCGCGCGTGTGGACGTCGCGCACGCCGAAGCCGCGCAGGTACGCCGGCCCGTCGCGCGTGACCACGGCGATGGCGACGCCGGGCATGAAGCCCTCGTCCACCAGCCCGCGGACGAACGGGTCCAGGCTGTCCGCCAGCACGCCGAGCGCCGGGGCCGCGGCGGAGACCGGGCTGGGCGAGGCGTAGGGCTCCGGCGTGCAGGCGGCGGTCAGGGAGGCGAAGGCGGCGGCCATG
>DASQBH010001589.1:0-7688 GCA_035635315.1 Longimicrobium sp. | reverse complement strand
CAGCGCCGCGTCCACCCCGTCCAGCGAGGTGCCGGACATCAGCCCGACGATCCTCACGCGGCGGCCCCCTCGCGCCCGGCGCCGCGGACGGCGGCCAGCAGCATGCCGTCCGTCCGGGCGGCGGCCTGGAACAGCTGGTACGCCGTGGCACCGTCGTACGGTCCGCCGCGCACCCGCCAGTCCCACACGTTCAGCCCGCGCCGCTGCACCATGACGAAGCTGCGGGTGCGCAGCCGCGCGTATTCGGCCAGCAGCGCCTGCGCGTCGCCCGGCATCGCCTCGGGACCCGCGGGGGCATCGGCCGCGAGCTCCCGGCCGTCGACCATCGCCTCCAGCATGGCCTGCAGCGCGGCCTCGGCGCGGACGCCGTCGCGCAGCGCCTGAGTGAGGGCGGGCGCGTCGGCCGGGGCGTCCTCGATGGCGACGCGCAGCGCGCGCGGCATGATCTCCAGCCGGACGAGCAGGTCCTCCCACTCCACCTCGGACGGCGGACGCGCCGGGAGGGTGCGCGGGTCGGTGGAAAACGTCATCCCGCGTCGATCTTCACCAGGTCGCCCAGGCGGCCGCCGGCGCGGGCCAGCTCTTCGGCGGCGTGCTCGCGGTCGGTGCCCGTCCAGTGCATCACCATCGCCGTCTTTACGCTGCCGCCGCTGCGGGCCAGCAGGGCGCGGGCGTCCTCGCGCTCCAGGTCCAGCGTCTCCATCAGGATGCGCTCGCTGCGGTCCACCAGCTTCTGGTTGGTGGCGCGCAGGTCCACCATCAGGTTGCCGTACACCTTGCCCAGGCGGATCATGGCGCCGGTGGTGATCATGTTGAGCACCAGCTTGGTGGCCGTCCCCGCCTTCATCCGCGTGGACCCCGTGACCACCTCGGGCCCTACCAGCGGGGCGATGACGACGTCGTACACCTGCAGCATCCACTCCTCCGGCTGCGTGCAGAGCAGGAACCCGGCCCGGGCGCCGCGCTGCTTGGCCCGGGTGAGCGCCCCGTGCACGTACGGCGTGGTGCCCGACGCCGCGATGCCGAAGATGAAGTCGTTGCGCCCCACCCCCATCTCGTCCATCACCGCGGCGCCGTCTTCGCGGCTGTCCTCGGCGCCTTCCGCCGCCTTGAGCAGCGCGTCGTATCCGCCGGCGATGATCCCCTGGATCATCTGGGGGTCGGTGCCGTAGGTGGGCGGCATCTCCGACGCGTCCAGCACCCCCAGCCGTCCCGAGGTCCCCGCGCCCACGTAGATCAGCCGTCCGCCGGCTCGAAAGGTGTCTTCCGCCATCTCGATCGCCCGGGCGATGCGCCGCAGTTCCTTGCGGATTGCGGGGGCGATGCGCCGGTCTTCGCGGTTGATGATGCGGGCGATCTCCAGCGCGGAAAGGCGGTCGATCTCCGCGGTGGCGGGGTTGCGCTGCTCGGTGAGCCGGGGGTCCAGCGGCGGCTTGGTCATCCGGTGGATCGGGAGAATCTTGCCTCTGGGCGAGTCCGCAACGTGCGCGGTCCCGCGGGAGAACGCAAGCCTCCGCACGCTTCGGGCCCCTTTGGGTCCTCTCCGTCCATCTGTGGATACGCGGCGGACCCGGCGCGTCCGCTGCCACTCGCATGGCCGGCTGCTGTGCGCGTCCGCCTGCCGGGTGTGACCGCCGGCTCCTGTGCACGTCCGCCTGCCGGGCGCATGGCCAGCTGCTGTGCGCGTCCGCTTGCCGGGCGAATGAATTCGCGGCAACAACTACACAAAGTCCACCTGCGTGGACTCGGCGGCCCGGCCGTGTGCGGCGTCCCGGGCACCTGCGCGTCCGCAACCGGGTTGTCGCCGGCTCGGTCGCATGTCGCAGCGCGCGGCACCCGCGGCTACAGTCCGCGAAGGCGGACTTCGCGTTTTTCCAGCGGCGAATTCATTCGCTCCGCGGGGGACTCGCGACATGACGCCGGGCATCCCGTGCTCCGCGGGCGGACTGGCGACATGGCCTCTACGGCGTCGCGCACTCTCGGCCGGACTCGGCGGCCGGGCCGTGTGCGGCATCCCGGGCACCTGCGCGTCCGCAACAGGTGTGTAGCCGGCCACCGTGCGCGTCCGCCTGCCGGGCGAATGAATTCGCGGCTTCGCGGCAACAACTACACAAAGTCCACCTGCGTGGACTCGGCGGCCAAGCCGTGTGCGGCGTCCCGGGCACCTGCGCGTCCGCAACCACGCGCACGGCCAGGCTCGCCCGGAGCGAATAAATTCGCGGCAACAACGGCACGCTGTCCGCCTGCGCGGACACGGCGGCCGGGCCGTGTGCGGCGTCCCGGGCACCTGCGCGTCCGCTACCGGGGAAGGCGGCCGGCTCGGTCGCATGTCGCAGCGCGCGGCACCCGCAGCTACAGTCCGCGAAGGCGGACTTCGCGTTTTTCCAGCGGCGAATTCATTCGCTCCGCGGGGGACTCGCGACATGCCCTCTACGGCGTCGCGCACTCTCGGCCGGACTCGGCGGCCGGGTGTGCCGCATTCCGGGCACCCGCACGTCCGCAGCCGGGCGTTCCCGCCCGCCATTCCCTATTCCCTGTTCCCTATTCCCTGTAGTTTGAAACTTACGGCCTTCATCCCGCCGCGACCAGAGTCCTGCTACACGGCTGATACCGATGATCCACTTGCGTGCGCTCCTTCCGCTTTTCCTGGCCCTTTCCGCCTGCGGCCCCACCGGGCTTTCCCAGGCAGACGCGGCGCAGGGCGACACCGTCACCTTTGCCCCGGACTGGGCGTTCGCGCGCGGCTCCATGTCGCCCGTCACCGCCCAGGGGGGGATGGTGGTGACCACCGACCGCGTGGCGTCCGAGGTGGGCGCCGAGATCCTGCGGCGCGGGGGGAACGCGGTGGACGCCGCCGTCGCCACGCACTTTGCACTGGCGGTGGTGAACCCCGAGGCGGGGAACATCGGCGGAGGCGGGTTCATGGTGGTGCGGATGAAGGACGGCACCACGGCGTCTCTCGACTTCCGTGAAGCCGCACCTATGGCCGCCACGGCCAACATGTTCCTGGACGCGCGCGGGAACGTCACCGACCGCTCGCTGATGGGGCACCTGGCCTCCGGCGTCCCCGGCTCGGTGGCGGGGATGTGGGAGGCGCACAAACGCTTCGGCACGCTGCCGTGGGCGGACCTGGTGCAGCCGGCGGTGAACCTGGCGGAGGGGATCGTGGTCCACGAGCGGCTGGCCAACTCGCTGCGCTCCAACGCGGACAAGATCGGCCGCTTTCACGAGACCGCGCGCATCTTCCTGCCCGGCAACAAGGTGCCGCGCGTGGGCGACCGGCTGGTGCAGACGGACCTGGCCAACACCTTCCGGCGGATCGCGGCGGACGGGATGGACGGGTTCTACCGCGGCCGCACGGCGGAGCTGATCGAGGCGGAGATGCGGCGCGGCAACGGCCTCATCACCCGCGACGACCTGGCCCGCTACCGCGCCGTGTGGCGTGATCCGCTGCGCTTCAGCTACCGCGAGCACGAGGTGATCTCCATGCCCCCGCCCAGCTCCGGCGGGGTGACGATGGCGGAGATGCTGAACATCCTGGAGGGATACGACCTGCGGTCGATGGGCTACCTCTCCCCCGAGCACGTGCACGTGTTCGCCGAGGCCGCGCGCCGCGCCTACGCCGACCGCAACGCGTACCTGGCGGACCCGGACTTCGTCCCGCAGCCCACGCAGCGGATGATCAGCGACGAGTACGCGGCCGAGCGGCGGCGGACGATCGCGATGGACCGCGCCACGCCGTCGCCGCAGGTGGCGCCCGGCCTGGGCGCGCCGCCGCGCGAGGGGACGCACACCACGCACTACTCCATCGTGGACGAGGCCGGCAACGCCGTCGCGGTGACGACCACCATCAACTCGCTGTACGGCAGCCTGGTGACCATCGAGGGCGCCGGCATCGTGATGAACAACGAGATGGACGACTTCACCGCCAAGCCGGGCGTCCCCAACCAGTTCGGTCTGGTGCAGGGGGCCGCCAACGCCGTCGCCCCCGGCAAGCGGATGCTGAGCGCCATGACGCCCACAATCGTGCTGGACCCCAGCGGCCGCGTGCTGCTGGTGACGGGGACGCCGGGGGGCGCGACCATCATCACCTCCATCGCGCAGATCGTGAGCAACGTCATCGACTTCCGGATGGACGTGACCACCGCGACCGCCGCGCCGCGCCTGCACCACCAGCACCTGCCCGACAGCCTGCGCTACGAGAACGACGCCCTCCCCGCCGCCACGGCGGCCCGCCTGCGCGCCATGGGCCACGCCCTGGCCGAGCGTGAGGGCTACCAGGGCGACGTGCAGTCCATCATGGTGCTCCCCAACGGCTTTCAGTCCGCCATCGCCGACCCCCGCCGCGGCGGCGCCGCCGTCGGCGTAGGCGAAGTGAAGAGGGTCGTACAGTAGCAGGCGTGCTGCCGATGGCGTGAAAAGCGGACGGATTGCGCAGTCGGAAGGGAACGGAGTATACATCAAAGAGGGGGGCGGCACGACCCGGCGTGCCGCCCCCCTTGTGCGTATAGACTCCGGAGGCTTCAGCTACGCCACTGGCGTAGAGGATGCTATTCTATGATATTCAAAGAGTTCGGCAGCTTTACCGCGCATCTCACCGAGTACATGGATGACGACGAGTACCGGCTACTCCAGAATGCTCTGCTCGTGAACCCGTTAGCCGGAGTTGTAATTCCCGGCACAGGGGGTGTGCGAAAGCTGCGGTGGGCGGGGTCGGGACGTGGAAAACGCGGTGGGTTGCGGATCATCTACTACCTGGCGACGGGAAGATCCGCGTTTCTCATGATCTTCATCTACGCCAAGGGAGACCAGGCAGACCTGCGTCAGGAACAGAAGCACGCGTTGCGGGCTCTGATGGCGTCGGAACGGTGAGGAGGCTGTAATGGACGACAAAGCTTTTGCGGAGCTCCTGGAGAATGCGCGGCAAGCCGCGGCGTGGCTCAAGGGTGAAGAGGTCCCCGGCCGGGTCACCTTCGTGGGCGAGCCGGACCCGCGGGAGATCCGTGCCAGGCTTGGGATGACGCAGGAGGAGTTCGCGGCGGCGCTGAGCATAAGCGTAAAGACGCTGCGCAACTGGGAGCAGGGGCGCCGCGACCCCAGCGGGCCGGCCATGCGCCTGCTGCAGATCGCGGAAAAACATCCCGAGATCCTGCTCGAAACGCTTCCCGCCGAGGCGCCCGCGCGCTGAATCCCGGCGCCACGGCGACATGATCACACGAAGACGAAAGAGCGAGGCGCGGAGGAAAATTCCTCCGCGCCTCGCTCTTAACTGCTCCGCATGAAATCAGGACTCGCCTCAGCGGCGCGTCCTGGTGAGGGCGGAGGCGGTCGCGGATGGAAGCAGCGCCGCGAACGTGGGCGTCCTCCCGGTGAGGTTCGCCGTCGGCGGATCGCAACGGGTGCGTGTGGTGGCCGTGCGGTGCGTGTCGTTGTTCTGCACCCGGTAGGACACGTCCATCTCCATCGAGAACGCCGTGTTGGCAGTCACGCTCAGCTGGGCGGCGCCAGACAGGGTGGGACTGAACGGCCCTCCGAACAGGTCCTTCAGCTGAAACCCGCTGAGTACCATCGAGCTCACCGGCTGCGCGTTACCGTCGACGAAGAAGCGAACGTTGCCGCCCGTCCAGTCCGCGCGCGCGGCCATGTCCCCGGTGGCGATCGCGATGATGGTGAAGGTGCAGTTGAGGAGCGGTTGCCCCTGCGGTCCCGGCTGCATGAATACCTGCGACGGAGCCGCGCTCAGGTGCACGACGAGGTCCGCCGGCGGGGGAGGGGCGAGCGTACCACCGTTGTCCTCGCAGGCGCTCAGGGAGAACAGGGCGGCGCAAAGGAGGGGGAGAGCTCTGTTCATTGCGTGCCTCCCGGGGGAAGGAGAAACCTTCACGCCAAAAGGCGTGAACGGATTGGTAATCTGCGCCGATTCGGACGCCGTGTCGAGGCTTTCACCGCGCGCCTCCACGGCGTCGGGTGTGTGGCCACGACGCATTTACCGTCTGCACCTACGCAGAAACGGGCGCGGAAGATTCCGCGCCCGCCCCCCGATCCCTCGCCCTTCCTATTTACGCCGTGGACCCGTCCGCCGCGAAGCCGGGGCCGTCGGTCGAGATCTCCACCGGCTGGCCGTCCGGCGCCTGGAAGGTGATCGAACGGTAGAAGGTACGGTCCAGCACCTGGCTGACCGGCACCTGCAGCGACTGCAGGTGGTCGCGCCAGGCCCGCAGCTCCTCGCCGTCCCGCGCGCGAAAGCCCACGTGGTGCGTCTGGCCGGTGCCGCCGCGGGCCCGGTTCCAGTCGGGCTGGAACCCGAAGAGCGTCCACGAGTTGTGCGGCGCGATCGTCTTTCCGTCGTACGCGGCCCAGAAGTAGTGCAGCATCCTGGCGTCGTCGCGGTTGGTGGTCTTCTTTACCATCCGCAGCCCCAGCGCCTTCTCGTAGAACTCGCCCGCGCGCACCAGGTCGTCCGTGATGCCGCTGATGTGGTGGATGCCGTGCAGCGCCATGTCGGGCGTGATGTCCGGCACCGGCTCGGGCCACGTCAGCGCGGCGATGGCCGCCTCGTCGCGGTGCCCGCGCACGATGCGCTCGGGGGGCAGCAGAAGCTCGCGCCCCAGCGCCTCCGCCGGCTCGTCGATGGCGTAGCCCGGCCCCGCCGTGGCGATCTCCATGATCTGCCCGTCGGGATCGCGAAAGTAGAGGCTGGTGAAGTAGCCGCGGTCGTACGGGCCGGAGGTGTGCACCCCGTGGTCCGTCAGCCGCCGCTTCCACTTGAGCAGCGCCTCGTCCGTATCCACCCCCAGCGCCGTGTGGTGCACCCCGCCGATCCCGGGCCGTCCCTTTGGCGCATTGGGCCACTCGAAGAAGGTCAGCAGCGTCCCCGGCCGCCCGTCGCGGTCGCCAAAGTACAGGTGGTGCGCGCCCGGATCGTCGTAATCCGCCGCCTGCCTGACCATCTCCAGCCCCAGCACGTCGCGGTAGAACGCCACCGTGCGCCCCGCATCCGCCGCGACCATGGTGACGTGGTGAAAGCCCTGCGTCACGAGCTGCATCGCACCCTCCAGTTGTTGTTGAAATCCGCGAACATCACGGCGAACTCACAAAGCCTTTCCTGGACGAACGCTGTCATTCTGAGGGAGGCGCCGCGCCGAACCGTCTCCCACGCTCCAGGGCCGGGCGCCGACCGAAGAATCTTTATCGGAAACGGGCGGGCTTCTCGCGCCGGGCCCTGCGTCCGACGGGACCGTGTGCCCATCGTAAAGATTCTTCGGTCGGCGCACAGGCGGTGGAGCATCTGGACAACGCCGAGGGGCGCCTCCCTCAGAATGACACCGTTTGCCGGATTCGGGCTGGCCGGTTTTCCTGGTCCCATCCCATCAAAACGCCCCTCCCCGCTCGTGCGGAGAGGGGCGTCCTGTCGTGGTGCCCGCGAAGGTCAGGAAGCCTTCACGGCTTCGACCTCGAGCGTGATCTTGATGTCGTTGCCCACCACCACGCCGCCGGTCTCCAGCGCCTGGTTCCAGGTGAGCCCGAAGTCGCGCCGGTCGATCTTGGTCGTGGCGCTGAACCCCGCGCGCTGGCCGCCCCACGGGTCGCCGCCGCGGCCCTCGTCCGTGGTCTCCAGCACCACCTCGCGGGTCACGTCGCGGATGGTGAGGTCGCCCACCACGTTGTAGCTGCCGCCGCCCAGCGAC
>DASQBH010001588.1:0-3698 GCA_035635315.1 Longimicrobium sp. | reverse complement strand
GATGCCCAGAAAGGTGCGGTCGTGCTCGGCGCTGAACTGGCGGATGAAGCCGTCGATGAGACGCGGGATGTCCTCGCGGCGGGCGCGCAGCGGGGGCAGGTCGATGCGCAGGATGTTGAGCCGGTGGTACAGGTCGCGCCGGAACGCGCCGTTCAGCACCTGCTCGCGCAGGTCGCGGTTGGTGGCCGCGATCACCCGGACGTCCACCCGGATGCTCTCCTCGCCGCCCACGCGCCGGAACTCGCGCTCCTCCAGCACGCGCAGCAGCTTGGTCTGCGTGCCCAGCGGCATCTCCCCGATCTCGTCCAGGAAGATGCTGCCGCCGTTGGCCAGCTCGAAGAAGCCCTTGCGGCGGTCGCTGGCGCCGGTGAACGCACCCTTCTCGTGGCCGAACAGCTCGCTTTCCAGCAGCGTGTCGGGCAGCGCGGCCACGTTCACGGCCACGAACGGGCGGTGGCGGCGCGGCGAGAGCGCGTGGATGCCGCGCGCCACCAGCTCCTTGCCGGTGCCGCTCTCGCCCAGGACGAGCACGGTGGAGTTGACGGGGGCGATCTGGACGACGCGCTCCAGCACCTCCTCCATGGCCTCCGTCTCGCCCACGATGCCGGTGATCTCGCGCAGCTCCTCGCGCTGGATCAGGCGGCGGCCCACCAGGGCGACCTCGTCGGCGTCGATGGGCTTGGGAAAGCACTCGGAAAGGCCCAGCTGGCGGCAGATCTCGCGGCCGGTGGGCTCCGTGGGCTCGGTAAGGCCCACCACGGGGAGGCGCCCCCGTTCGCGCGCGGCGTGGATAAGCGCGCGGGCGCGCCGCTCGCGCAGCCCGCCGGTGATCACCACCAGCAGCGGCTCCGCGAGGGCGTCGGCCAGCCCCTCGCCGGGGGCCAGCAGCTCCACCCGCTGCCCGTTCGCCTCGAACGCCGCCCGCAGCCGTACGGCGGGTTCAAGGTCGTCCGTGGTGATGAGTACCGCTTCGGCCAACGTCGCTTCTCTCTGGTGTGGATCAGGTGCTTCGATGAAGATCCGGTACCGACGGCTCGGGGATCGGGAATGACATCGAACTGCGTCCGCCGGGGTGCCCCTCCCCCGGCCCCTCCCCGTTCGTTCCTCACGGAGAGGGGAGAATTCGATCGCGGACACCAAGCTTCCCCACTGCGTCCGGGGGGTCCCCCACCCCCCGACCCCCTCCCCCGGCAAACTGCGCCGGGAGAGGGGGAGAATTCGATCTCGCTTCGAGGGTTCCTGCCGTTCTCCCTCCCCCACGCAGTTTGTGGGGGAGGGCCGGGGAGGGGGGCGCCCTCCGCTCGCGCCGGACCCTGTCCCGCCGATCAGTCCTTTTTCACCGTGCCGTTCTTGTGGAACGGCGGGCGCACGACCTCGGCGGGGATGGCGGCGCCGCGGATGACGATGCCGATCTCCGTGCCCGCCTTGCTGGCCGCGGCGGGGACGTACGCCATCCCCACCCCTTCGCCCAGCGTGGGGCTCAGCACGCCGCTGGTCACCACGCCCGCCTCCTGTCCATCCACGCTCACGGGGTAGCCGTGGCGGGGAAAGCCGCGCTCCTTGAGGCGAAAGCCCACCAGCTTGCGCGCGATCCCCTGCTCCTTCTGGCGGGCCAGCGCGTCGCGGCCCACGAAGTCGCCCTTGTCCAGCTTGACCACCCAGCCCAGCCCCGCCTCCAGCGGCGTGGTGTCCTCGTCCAGGTCGTTGCCGTACAGCGCGTAGCCCATCTCCAGCCGAAGCGAGTCGCGGCAGCCCAGGCCGGCGGGGACCAGCCCATCGTCCTTCCCCACCTCCAGCAGCCGCCGCCAGAGCCGCGTGGCGTCCGCGGCGGGGACGTACAGCTCGAAGCCGTCCTCGCCGGTGTAGCCGGTGCGGCTGATGGTGGCGGGGACGCCGTCCACCGTGCCCTCGGCAAAGCGGTAGTAGCGGATGGAATCCAGGTCCGCGTGCGTGAGCCGCGCCAGGATCTCCTGCGCCTTTGGCCCCTGCAGCGCGAGGAGGGCGATGTCGTCCGTGCGGTCCACCAGCTCCACGCCAAAGCGATCCGTGAACTGCTGGATCCAGCGCAGGTCCTTGTCCTTGTTGCTGCCGTTGACCACCAGCATCCAGTGGTCCGGGTAGCGGTAGACGATCAGGTCGTCCAGCAGCTTGCCGTCGTGGTTGAGCAGGGTGCCGTACTGCGCCTGCCCCACCTCCACCTTGCTCACGTCGTTGGTGGTGACGTACTGCACGAAGTCCAGCGCCCGGTCGCCGCGCACCTCGAACTCGCCCATGTGCGACACGTCGAACAGGCCGGCGGCGCGGCGCACGGCGTGGTGCTCGGCGGTAATGCCGGTGGGGTACTGCACCGGCATCTCGTACCCGGCGAACGGAACCAGCTTGGCGCCCAGCGCGGCGTGCTCGCCGTGCAGGGGTGTGCGCAGAAGGGTGCCCTCGGCCATCGTGCTTTCGTCCAGTGTGCGGGTCGGCGCGGTTCGCGTGCGCGGGGAAAGTAATACGACCGGCGGGAGGGCGCGAGGCGTCCACTGCCGCGATGGCAGGAATCGGGGCGGAAGGCACGGGAGGGAGACGCGGCGCATGGGCGGACGCGCGGCGCTTCGGCCGGCTCCGAGGTCCGCCCCCTCCGGGCGAGCACCACTCGCCCACCTCCCCCAAAACTGCTGGGGGAGGTTGGGTGTGACGGCTGGGTTCGTGGCGTTTCGATGAAGATCGGCCTGCGTCCGCCGGCGCCCCCCTTCCCGGCCCTCCCCCACAAACTGCGTGGGGGAGGGAGAATGCAACGAGCAAAGACGGGGGCTTATCGCTGTCCAGGCACGGGTTCACCCGCCCGGGAGAAGGGCGGTTGCCCCGCATCGGAGCGCCGCGAACCGGAATCGGGCCGGGAGACCGGGGATCAGGGCGCGGGACGGATGTAGATCTCGGCGCAGGGGCAGACGTGGGCGCCGCGGCCGATGCGAAGGTCGATCCCCTCCACCCGGACGTGATACGGGCGGTCGTCTTCGTAGGGAAGCCTGACCGGCACCACGTCGGTGAGATCGACGCGCGGATACACGATCACGCGCACGCTCTGCCACGCGATGCCGGGGGTGGTGATCAGCGCCACCGGGTGCCCCCGCACCTCCAGGTCCACGTTGCCGGCCCGGACGCGCACCCACGCCGGATCGGGGAGCAGCACGAAGCCCGGCGCGGGGACGGCCGCGCCCGCCGGGCCCGCGCGGTACTCCAGGCCCGGCTCCCCGGCGGGCGAGCGATCCGTCTGCAGGTCGATGTGGATGGCGGGGGTCCCGGGGGCCAGCGTGCGCAGCGCGGCCAGGAAGAACGTCTCGGACACCGCCGGGTCGGCGCCGGGCGGCGCGGGCGGCGGCAGCTCCGCGAGCATGGCGTGGAACCCGCCCCTGCGAAACGCGTCCGGCGCCCGGGCCAGGGCCTCCGCGGGGGACAGCCCCGTCGCGGACAGCAGCACCTCCAGCAGCGGCGCGCCCGCGGCGACGCGCTCGCGCCACCCCGCATCCATCCGGTCCAGCAGCAGGGCGACCGCCTCGCCGGGAATGCCGTGCGCCGCGGGGGTCCAGCGGCCGGGCGCAGGCCTGGGGCCGGCCAGGCGAGCCGCGACGTCGGCGCGGTAGCCCGCCGGGTCGGTGCCCGCAGCCACGTCCGCGGCACGGCCGGCCACGTACGCGGGAACGCCGTGGACCCGC
>DASQBH010001587.1:0-2133 GCA_035635315.1 Longimicrobium sp. | reverse complement strand
GGGCTTTGCAGCCACCCCCCTCATGCAAACTGGCAGCCTTGCGAGGCCGGAGCTTACGGATCCACGCGGTATTCCGCGACTGCGGTCGCCCAGGGAATCGCCCGTCCGGTCGCGGGTTCGGTGGTGGCGTCGCGCAGCGCGCGCAGCACGGCCTCGGCGGGAACACTGCCGTCGGCGCGGACGGTGACCGTCAGCGGGCGCGGGGTGACGAACGCCCGCACCACGCCTCGTCCATACGGCTCCGCGGCCTGATACGGCGGGTCGGGCGCGAACCGGGCGCGCAGCTCGGCGCTGGGGACGTGGACGGGGTGCATCGGCGGCACGCGGGGATCGTCCACCTCGGAGGGATACAGCACCACCACCGTACCGTCCGTGCCCAGATCTACCAGGGTCAGGTACCCGCCCCGGCCCGCGACCACCCGCAGCTCCACGGCGTCGCCCGTTCGAAACCGCCCGGTCCCGCTGGTGAACAACATCTCCAGGGGAAAGGTCTCGGCGGGAGCGGCGAGTTCCTCCAGCTGCAGCGCGCCCATCTCCTGCTCCAGCACCGGCCGCAGGGCGGCCGCACCCTCCACGGGCGACCGCGCCTCCACCCGGTGGCGCACCGAGCCATCCCGCCCCAGCACCAGGTAGCCGTTCGCCTCCGCGGCTACGGCCAGGTGCGGCTGGCTCCCCCGCGGCGCCTCCACGATCCCGCTCGTCCCGGCGAACGACGCCGCGACCACGCGAGCCGTCTCGGGCGAAAGCGCCTGCAGCGACACCCGCAGCCGCGCGCCGACCTCCGCGGGCGCCAGCGCGGGGAGGGGCGGGCGCACGGCCGTAAGCGCACCGGAGAGAAAGCTCCCGTCCGGCCGCTGGATGCGGGCGATGGGGTCGCCGGCGACAGGGTACGCCACGATCTCCACGTCCCGCTCCAGCTCCGCCGCGGTAAGCCGGCCGCTGAACCGGGTGGCGCCCCCTCCCTGCCGGCGCAGAACGGCGGGCGTGCCGTTGATGGACACCTGCCGGATCCCCGAAGCGTGGTGCGCGAGCCCCTCCACCCGCACCGCCCGGCCGCGTACGATGCCGCGTGCGCCCTCCCCCATCCATTCCCGCGGCTCCAGCACCACCACGTACCCTTCTCCCCTCTCCGGGAGCGCCTGGGCAGCAGCCGCCGCCGGCGCCGCCAGGAAGGCGAGCGCGAGCAGCAGCCGCGGCACCTGTCTGGTCATCATGCGCGTCTCTCCCACGGGATGCGGTCAGCGGGGCGCGCGGCGGCGCGCCTCGCGCAGCGCCGTGGCGAACCCGCGGTTGTCGGGCTCCAGCCGGGCGGCCTCTTCCAGCGCCGCCAGCGCGTCACCGTGCCGTCCCGCCTCGGTGTACAGCATCGCCAGGTCGTAGTGGTACCGCGCCACGTCGGGCTGCAGCCGGGTCGCCTGGATCAGCTCCTCCAGCGCCTCGGCGGGGCGGCCGCCCTCGCGCAGCACCTGTCCCAGGCCATTGCGGTACTGCGCCTCGTCCGGGGCCAGGCGCACCGCGGCCCGCAGCTCGGCCACGGCGTTGTCGGCCTGGTTGGACCGGGAGAGCAGCATGCCGTGGCGGTAGCGGTACAGCGCGCTGGTCGAATCCAGCCGCACCGCCGCGCGCAGCTCCAGCAGGGCCTCGTACTGCATCCCCTGCTCTTCCAGCAGCTCGCTGAGGGTGCCCCGGTACCCGGCGTTGGCCGAGTCCAGCCGTACGGCGCGCGCCAGCGCCGCGCGCGCCCCGCCTGCGTCGCCCAGGGAGCGCAGCAGCCCGGCCAGGTCCACGTAGTAGGGAGCGCGGGTGGAGTCCAGGGCCAGCGCGTCGCGCATCTGCAGCACCGCCTCGTCCACCTGGCCGTCCGCGGCCAGCGCCACGGCCAGGTCCCGCCGGTACGCCGCCGTGGATCCGTCACGCTCCACCGCCGTCCGCAGCGATGCCACCGCCTCGCGGGCGCGTCCCGCCCGGCGCAGCGCGTCTCCCAGGGACGCGTGGTACGCCGGATTGGTGTCATCCAGCCGCACCGCCCGGCGCAGGGCGCCCACGGCCTCTTCCATCCGCTCCAGCCCCAGCAGGGCCACCCCGTACGCGTGGTGGTACGCGCCGTTCTGCCCCTCCAGCCGCAGCGCCGCC
>DASQBH010001586.1:0-5738 GCA_035635315.1 Longimicrobium sp. | reverse complement strand
GGTACGCGCGCAGCCCCGTCTGCAGGGCGTAGAAGAGGAGAAAGGAGACGATCAGCCAGCCGCGGCCCACGCGAAAGACAAAGAGTGAGAGCGCCGCCGTCACCATGAACGCCGACATGGCCACGTGCCCGCCCCACTGGTACGCCGGCGCCGTGGTGACCAGCCCGCCGAAGAACAGCAGCGTGGTGGCCACCGCCGCCAGCGACGGGTTGATGGTGTGCCGGCCCTTGAACGTAAGCAGGTACTTGGAGCCGATGGTGATGGCCACCGGCAGCAGCAGGATGAAGTAGTCGTGCGAGTAGTTGAGCAGCAGCGCCAGCGACAGCCCGCTGATGAACGCGCTGAGCGGAAAGATCCACTCGCGGGCGCGCAGCAGGCGGTGCAGCAGCATCTCCAGCGCGCAGCAGGCGCCGACGATGAGCAGGATCTGCGTGGGCGAGCGGTTGAAGCCCAGCCACGCCACGCCCATCACCGCGTACAGGCCCAGGATGGCGGCGAACGGCCAGCGCGGGTCGCGCCGCGACGGGATGCTGTCGCGCCAGCTTCGCGGCTTCGGCGGTGGCGGCGCGGGGATCGCGGCGGGCGCGGTCGACGGTGCCTCGACGACGGCGGACGGCGGGGGCGGAGGTGTCATGCGCGGTGCCCCTCCCCCCGGCCCCCTCCCCGCTCGTTCCTCGCGGAGAGGGGGAGAACGGAAGGCGAGATCCGGGCGTTGAGGCCGGCCACTGCCACGCCCAGCGTGTCATCCTGAGGGAGCGCTCGCGTGGGACCGTAAGCCACCAGGGAGCTTGGGCGCGACCGAAGGACCTTCTCTCCAGACCGAGGGAGCAGCTTCCGTGGCGTGAAACCAGCCCCCCGGTTTTGCCGGCAAGGTCCTTCGGTCGGCGCCATCGTATCTCGTAGCAGAAGGCTCGGAGTGGCGCCTCCCTCAGGATGACTTGTTCTGGCGCGAGGTCTGGCAACACTCGCTCCCTCGGAATGACAGATGGGAGACGTCCGCGAATTCCGTTTCATCATACCAGCGCCATCTCGAAGCCGGGGCGGCCGGGGGCCAGGCACTCCGGCGGCGGCTCGGTGCCGGGCGGCGTCACCACGAACAGGCGCGCGGGAAGGTCCGTGAACTGAAAGCCGCGAAAGGCAGGTTCCATCGGGTCGTCCTCGGGGACGAAAAAGGAGAGGAGCACGTAGCCGCTGCGGCGATGGTCGGCGTAGACGCGCTCCAGCAGCGCGCGCAGCACCGCCGGATCGTCCGACGGCACGGCCTGGTGCGTGGCGTACAGGTAGCGCAGCTCCTCCCCCGGATCGGGGAGGCGGGGAAAGCGCAGCAGGCGCGCGGCTAAGTCGTACCCCGTCTTGATCCGCCGCATCTTTCCCCGATATGCGGAGACGACGGTGCGCTTGACCGGCGCCGCATCCCACACCGCCAAGCATCCTACGAGCGCGCCGCCTCGGTTCTCCGCCAGGTAGAACGAATCGATCCGCAGCCCCGGCCACTCCTCCAGCCGGCGCCGCAGCTCGGATTCCGGCATCGGCTGGCCGAAGGGGCGGCGGCGCGCGTCGGCGTCCAGGAACGCGGCGAGCGCCGGCAGGTCCGCCTCCGTCGCGCGGCGGACGTGGAAGGCGCTCCGCCGGGGCAGGCGCGGCACGGTGAGGTGCAGATTGCGGATGCGGAAGTCGCGGAGCGGCGTGTAGCGCGGCATCCCCCGCTGCCGCCGGTTCTGCGCGGTGAGCGCGCGGAGGGCACGCTCGTTGGACGCGATCACCGCCGTCAGCGAGGCCACGCACCCGCGCGCCGTGGCCGATTCCGTCAGCGTCGGCCCGTAGACGCGGTTCAGCAGGTGGCGGCCCTGCACGGCCGGCGACAGGCGCAGGTCGCCCAGGTAGCCCACGCGGCGGACCTCGCCGCCCAGGTAGCCGTCGCGAAAGACGAGCGACGCCATCGCCTCCACCCGCCCCTCCTCTTCCGCCACCCAGCACTCCCAGTCGTCCGACTGCAGGCGGAGGAGCGCGGAGAAATCGGGATCGCGGCGGATGGAGAGGGCCAGCTCCGCCTCCATCGGCACGCGCGCGAAGAGCTCGCACATCGCCGCGCCGTCCGCGGGGGTGGCGCGGCGAAGGCGGAGGGCGGCGTCCGCCGGCGCCACGGTCACATCCAGAACTCGATGCGGGTGGCGCGCGGCTCCGGCGGCGGATCGACCTCGCCGGCGGCGGCGTGATCGCGCAGGGCCTCGATGGCGCGGTGGATCTCGTCCGCCGCCGTGCCGCTGAACCGCCGCGCGCCGAAGCGACGCAGGTTGCCGGTCTGCACCTCCATGATCCGCACGTCCTGCTGGATCACCGTGCGCGTGTACGGCGGCAGCAGCCACCGCGCGACGGGGTTGAAGACGCCGAAGCGGAAGGTGATGGCGGTGTACACCATCGCCCGCTCCTGCGTGACCGGCGTGATCTGCGAGGTGATGACGAAGCCGCGCCGCTCGCCCCACATGTAGTCCACGCGGGTGACGTTGGGCATGAAGAAGCGGTCCGTGTGCACCATCGGCTTGCCGTCGGGGTTCAGCAGCCACTTGCTGAAGCCGATGGAATCGTCCGGCTGAAAGTACTCCACGTGCACCGCGTCGGCCGTGCGCTCGATGGTGGCCTCGGCGCGCTTTACGTTGGCCGCCTTCCGAAACCAGCCGCTGTGGACGAACGCCGTGTGCGGCACGTCCATGAAGTTCTCCACCAGGTCCGTCACGTCCCCGTCAAACGGCGTCAGCATCACGTACGAGCGCCACTCCGGCTCGCCGTGGTGCGGAAAGCGGAACGGCTCCTTCTCCCCCGCCCGCTCCGGCGTGCCCAGGTACACCCAGACGAAGCCGTCCTGCTCGCGCACGGGAAAGCGCTCCAGCCGGCGCCCTTCCCGCGCCCGCATCTCCAGCCCTTCGGAGGGGACGATGACCAGCTCGCCCTCCGCGTTGTACGTCCACCCGTGGTAGGGGCAGCCGATGCAGCCGTCGAACAGGTCGCCCTTGCTGAGCGCGGCGTTGCGGTGCAGGCACCGGTCGATGAGCGCCGTCGCCCGCCCGTCCGCGGCACGAAAGAGGACGATCGGCTCCTCCATGATGCTCACGGCGTACGGCTTTTTCGCCGTCACCTGCTTGGAAAGCGCGGCGATGTACCAGTTCTCGTGCAGCGTCCCGCTGCGAAAGCGCATGATGGGGCGCGCTTCCGGCGCGTCCGTCGGGCGCCCGTCCGGGCAGCCGGCGATGGCGGGGACGGAGATGGAGGTCTGCGGTGAAGTCTGGGACTGCATGGAAGTGCCTGGGAAAGCTGGTTCAACGTAGAGCTGGGGGAGATCCGCTTCGACGGGGATCGAACTGCGTCCGCGGGGTGCCCCTCCCCCGGCCCCTCCCCGTTCGTTCCTCACGGAGAGGGGAGAATTCGATCGCGCTTCGGACGGGTTCCTGCCGTTCTCCCTCCCCCACGCAGTTTGTGGGGGAGGGCCGGGGAGGGGGGTGACCCAGCATCCCGCACCCAACCATCCGAAGCGCTCCAGACCCAGCCCCACAACCAACCTCCCCCAGCAGGTTTGGGGGAGGTGCGAGCCTGAGCGAGCGGAGGGGGCGCCGCGGGTCGGGCCGCACCTGCCGATTCCACCGGGCTTTCTACGTGGTGGCGGTCACCGCGCCGCCGGAGGAATCCATCCGGATGAGGTCCCGCATCACCATCGCCAGCCGGGCGTAGGCGACCACGTCCACGGCCGCGGTCAGGTTGTTGATCAGGCGAAAGTGCGGCTCGTCGCTGGCGAAGTAGATGCCGTCCTGGCCCTGCGTCTGGCCTGCGACCGTACTGTTGAACAGCGACGCGAAGGCCATCTCCGCCACCAGCGTCGCACGGATGGAGCCCAGGTGCCGCCGCGCGACGCCGTTCACGCCCTCCCTGCTCCCGTCGCGGCCGGGGTGCATCATGACGGAGAGCATCGCAAGGTCGATGGCGTCGTGGCCCACGCCGTAGATGCATCGCCAGCTGTGCGTGCGGTACAGCATCCACATCTCCGCCGCCCCGCGCGCCGTGAAGCTGAGCAGGTGCGCCCGCAGCGCCGCGCGGTTTCCCGGCGACAGCCCCTGCCGGCGCAGCAGCTCGGCGGGGATCACGAACCACGACAGCAGCGTGTAGTTCAGCCACAGCGACTTGGGGAGCGAGATGGGGCCGCCCACGCGCTCGCCGCGGTTCTGCTTGCGCGCGAACCGGTATACGAGCGCCGACACGCCCGCGCCCACCAGCAGCCACACAGGGACCTTTCGCAGCGCCTTCATCCGACCTCCGCCGCCTGGGGCACCCCGAACGCCTCCGCCCACTCCGTCCCTGCATCCAGCGCGGGGGGCTTGATGGAGCCCGCGCGCTGCCCACGCGCCGTGCAGACCCGCTCGTACACGCGATCGCCCTCCGTCACCGCCACCCCCTCGATGGAGTTCAGCTGGCCCAGCGCGCGGCAGAGGCCGTAGTGATGTGCATCCAGCAGAATCCGCTCGACGGCCGCGGCCAGCGCGCGGGCATCGTCCGGCGTGGCCTGGGTGTACAAACGGTAGCGTGGTGGCTCGCCCCACGCCGGCGCCAGCAGGGCGAAGGGGGGATAGATGCCGGTCTGCGCCGCGGCGCGCGCCAGGACGTGCTCCACCAGCTCCGGCGTCAGCTTTTCGCCGGCCAGGTCGCTCGCCCGGTCCGCGCGGCCCACGAAGCGCAGCGTGGGCGTGCGTTCCAGCCGCCCCTCCACGCGCACGCGGTCCTTGAGCCGATAGCGGTAGAGGCCGCCGCCCGTGGTCATCACCACCTCGTACGTGGCGCCCGGCTCCAGCTCGTGCACGCCGAGCGCGGCATCCGCATCCCCATCCGGCAGGAACTCCAGGTAGTGAGAGGTGACGGTGGCCACCGGCGCCTCGGCACGGAAAAGGGGGATGGATACGACGCCTTCCGTGGCCAGCAGCCCCTTTCCCTGCACCTCTACCCGCGGAAAGCGGCGCCGCATCCCCTCCAGCGCCCGCGCCGCGTGGCCATCCGCCCAGCAGGAGATCAGCGCCAGCCGGGGCCACACCGCGCCCAGGTCCTCCGGCGCCCGCCGTCCGAAGCGGCGGCGCAGGCCCGCGGCCAGCTCCGGACGCGCGGGAAGCGCCCGCTCCAGCTCCGCGCGCAACTCGGGGGCGAGGTCGGCGGAGAGGCGGCCGCTTTCCATCTCGCGCAGCAGCGCATCCCACTCCTCGTCCAGTGCGCCAGCCAGCAGGGTGAGAAAGGACGGGCTCCAGACGGAGATCATCGCCAGCTCCGGCATGGCAAGCAGCGCGCGGAGGGTCACGCGGCGGCAGGCGGCCAGGTCGGGGATGCGCGAGACGGCGCGCGGGACGCCGAGCGAGCGATCCAGCAGCGCGCGGACGAGCGGCGGAAAGTAGTCGCTGTCGTGCTCCATCCCCACCGGCACGCCCCCCGCCGTCCGCTCGCGCCGCCGCGACGGGGGCGACACGGCCCAGTACGCCTGCCCGCCACGCAGCGCCGGCCGGCTGCGCAGCAGGTCCGCGATCCAGGGCATGGTCGCGGCGGAGAACTCCGCCAGCAGCGGCGCCGTGTACGGCACCTCCTTGGAGAGCCCGGACGTCCCGCCGCTCGGCTCCACGAAGCGCACGGGTGCGGCGGTCAGCACGCCCGCCTCGCCGTCGCCCGCGCGGCGGATCCATCCCTCCAGCTCCGCGAAGTCGCGGGCCGGGACG
>DASQBH010001585.1:0-5831 GCA_035635315.1 Longimicrobium sp. | reverse complement strand
GCACCTGGACCGGGTGCTGCGGCAGCTGGCGGACGACCCGGACCGGCGCCTTTCGGAGCTGGACCTGCTGGACGACGAGGAGCGCCGGCTGATCCTGCACGCGTGGAACGCCCCGGCGCGGGAGGTGGAGGCCGCGTGCATCCACCCCCTGTTCGCCGCGCAGGCGGCCCGCACGCCGGACGCGGAGGCGGTGCGCTTCGCCGGCCGGGGGATGACGTACCGGGAGCTGGACGAGGCGAGCAGCCGCCTGGCGCACCACCTGGCCGCACGCGGCGTGCGGCCGGAGTCGCGCGTGGGCGTGCTCGCGGAGCGCGCGCCGGAGACCGTCGTCGGTATTCTGGCCGTGCTCAAGGCGGGGGGCGCGTACGTGCCGCTGGACCCCGCCTACCCGGCCGAGCGGCTGCGGTACATGCTGGCGGACTGCGGCGCGCACACCGTGCTGGCCCCCGCGGGGGTCCCGGAGGAGCTGGCCGGCCTCATCCCCGACGTGCTGGACCTGCGCGCCGAGCAAGACGCCATCCGCCGGCACCCGGCGGCCGCGCCCCCCGTTCCGGCGCACCCGGACGGGGTGGCGTACGTCATCTACACCTCCGGCTCCACCGGCCTCCCCAAGGGCGTGATGGTGGCGCACCGCGGCGTGCCCAACCTGGCCCGCATGCACCGGGACCGGTACGGCGTGGGCCCCGGCACCCGCGTGCTGCAGTTCGCCTCCTTTTCCTTCGACGCGGCGGTGTGGGAGATGTTTCCCACCCTCCTTTCGGGCGCCACGCTGGTGCTGGCCTCGCGCGACGACCTGCTTCCCGGCCCCGGGCTGGTGGAGACGCTGCGCAGCGAGCGGGTGTCGCTGGTCACCCTTCCGCCCCCCGTGCTGGCGGTGCTCCCCGCGGACGAGCTGCCGGAGCTGCGGACGGTGGTGAGCGCCGGCGAGGCGCTGGACGCGGCGATCGTGGACCGCTGGAGCGCCGGACGCACGCTGGTGAACGCGTACGGGCCTACGGAGACCACGGTCTGCGCCACCTTCGGCATCTGCCAGGCGGACGGGCGCACACCGCCGATCGGCCGCGCCTTCGACAACGTGCACGTCCACGTGCTGGAGGGCGCCGGCCGCCTGTCGCCGGTAGGGGTGCCGGGCGAGCTGTGCGTGGGGGGCGTGGGCGTGGCGCGGGGATACCTGAACCGGCCGGCGCTGACGGCCGAGCGGTTCGTCCCCGACCCCTTTGGCGCGCCGGGGTCGCGGATGTACCGCACGGGCGACCGCGCGCGCTGGCGGCCGTCCGGCACGCTGGAGTTCATGGGGCGGGCCGACGGGCAGGTGAAGGTGAACGGCTTTCGCGTGGAGCCGGGGGAGGTGGAGGCGGTGCTGCGGCGGTATCCCGGGGTGCGCGAGTGCGCGGTGGTGGCGCGCCAGGAGGCGCGCGGCGGCCGGCGGCTGGTGGGCTACGTGGTGCCGGAGCCGGACGCCGGCGCCCCGTTCCCGGCCGAGGGGAGCGCGCTGGCGGCGGCCCTGCGCGCGCACCTGCTGCAGCACCTGCCCGCGCACATGGTGCCGGGCGCGTTCGTGCGGCTGGACGCGCTTCCCATGACGCCCAACGGCAAGCTGGACCGCGCGGCGCTCCCGGCCCCGGAGCCGGGCCGCGCGCACCTGCAGGAGGATGAGCCCCGCAACTTCGTGGAGGTGCAGCTCATCCAGCTCTGGGAAGAGGTCCTGGGGGTGCGGAATGTCGGCGCCACGCAGAGCTTTTTCGAGGTGGGCGGAAGCTCGCTCCTGGCGCTTCCCCTGCTGGCGAAGATGAACCGCATCCCGGGGTGCGACGTTTCCGTCTCCACCCTGTTCGCCGGGGCCACGGTGCGGCAGCTGGCCGACGCCGTCCTGGACGGTCGCAGCGACGCGCCCCGGCCCGCCTCGCCGGTGGTGCCGCTGCAGCCCAACGGCTCCCTTCCCCCGCTCTTCGTCATCCACCCCGCGGGGCGCAGCGTGTCGGGGTACGTGCACCTGGTGCGGCACCTGGGCGCGGACCAGCCGGTGTACGGCGTCGAAGACCGGGGCGAAGACCTTGCCCGGCCCATCGAGCAGATCGCGGCCGAGCACCTGCGGGCCATCCGTTCGGTGCAGCCGCGGGGTCCGTACGCCCTGGCGGGATGGTCGTTCGGCGGGTACGTGGCGTACGAGATGGCGGTCCAGCTGGAGCGGGGCGGGGAGCAGGCGGCCTTCGTGGGGCTGCTGGACGCCATCTCGCCGCGGTGGGCGCAGGCGTGGGCGGGAAGCAGCCTGGCGTCTTCGCCCTTCCGGATGGCCCGCGGCGTCGCCTGGCAGATGCGCGTGGACTTTCCGGTGGAAGAGGCGGAGGTGGAGGGGCTGCACCCCGACGAGCAGATCCGCTTTCTGGTGGGGGTCCTGCACGCCCAGGGGGTGGACCCCGCGGGCTTTGGCGAGGAGACCCTGCGCGTGATGTGCGGGATGATGGAGGACCGCCGCACCAGCGTGGACCGGTACGCCCCGGGCCGGTTCCACGGCACGCTCACCGTGTTCCGGGCGAGCATCGCCCCCAGCCAGGAGCAGTGGGAGGCTGTTGCGTCCACAGACGAGGAGAGGCGCACGCAGGGGTGGTCGGTGCTGGCGGGCGGGCCGGTGGAGGTGCACCGCGTCCCCGGCAGCCACAACAGCATGGGCGCCGAGCCGCACGTGCGCGTGCTCGCGCAGCTGGTGCGCGAGGAGATGGCCGCCGGCCACGCGCGCACGGCTGCGGCGGCGGCGTAGGCCACCGGCCCGCGGCGCCGCGGTGTGCCGGCGGTCGCGGCGGCGGGTGGATCCCTTTCGCGTGTGAGCGCCGGGACCGCCTGCCGCGCCGCGTTGGAGCATGACGTTCATAGGGAGCGGGCCGCCCGCACCCCGGGATGGGGTTCTCCCGCACGAGTCCCGCCGCGCCTGCGCGGCGGGGACTTTTCGTTTGTCCGGGCCTGGGGACGTTGCAATCCGGTGCCGGGGTGTGGCCCGCGCAGGGTGCCTCCACCCGGGAGGGCGGAGGCGTGCCGCGGCATACGGACTGGCCGTCGCCTGGTTACCGGTGATCCGTAAGAGTGTGTGTCGGAAAGGATAGCATCCTGTCCCGTGCACTTCTGGCATACGTAGATCCGGAACGGGTGCCCGCGTGCGCGCTGTTCTTCCTTTCCCGACACCAGGTAGGGGGCGGCGGATCCGGTGGATGCCGTCGCGTCGTGACGGTCAAGACCGGCGCGCGCTCGTCGTCGCGACTCGTCTTCCCGCCGCGCCGAGGGCCTGGGAAAAAGGCGGGTTGGCGGCCGCCGCTGAAGTCCCGATTCAGGCGGAAGCAGGGGAACGGATGACGGATTCGATTCGGCTCATTTCAAATGTTTACGTACCGAAAACCGGGGTTCGCAAGGCGGAACGTGGATTTTTGTGTATGTAGGGGCTAAGTGATTATCGTGAATGGACATGCATGTATGTAGGGGAATGTACGATTCTCCGGGTTCGTGGCACGTAAGCCCTTGAGGTCTTCGGGCCTCTTCATTACATTTGCGCTCATCAATCCAGATGTTTAACGACAGGATGGGCGGGGCGGAGGGGGAGTTGTTATTCATTGTGCTGCAAGCACTTGACGAATTCGTGGGTCGGTGCGACCTTTGTTTATAGGTCGCATAACGGTAGTACTCTGGTCGTGTGCCTTCGCAGTCCCTCCTGGGGCTGCAGGGGCGGTGATCGCCACCCCCCAGGCTCCCTGACCGAGCCGCAGTGAACGACGTTGCTCTACCGCCGTTTTTTCGGAAAGTGTGGAGGGGCGGAGGTAGAGGGGCTGTTGATCCCCCGGGGCACCGGCACAGGGCCGACCCACCGCTGCAGCTAGCGTGCACCGGGCACGTCTGTCGTTTCATCTCCCAGTAAAAGTACCTGCGGTGCTCCGGCCCTGCACGCGCCTCTGGCCGGGCGTGCGGCGGCCGGCTGTTCCCGAACCACGCCGTCCGTGGATTCCGGCAGCTGCCGGTCGTCCCTGCGCCGTGCTCCGGGGCGTTCCCGCGGGGCGACGGCGTGAATGCGCGGAGCGATCCGGTACTCCGCGCGGCGTGCAGCGTGTTTTTGGGGCCTCCGCAGGTACGCATTCAGCCGCGGTCTCGGTCCGGAAATACGCTTCACACCTGATAATTTTCAGGCTCGCGCCTTTCATCAATCTCCCTTCACGTCTCGTTGTGCTCCAGGCGCGGCCACCGCCGCGTATCCGATCGCGAATCTCAGGGAAGAACCGTGTCCCGGCGGCATCGAGGCGTGTAGATCGCCCCGCTGCCGCCGGGTTCGCTCCCGGAACCGGACGGGCCCCAGCGCGGTGCGGCGGAGAAGGATCGGCAGGAGAGTGATGGCGTTTCTCCACGTGGGCCCGGGCAGGGTCCGCACGTCCAAATGTGGTGAGGAAAACCCAATGGTCGACTCGAACGAGCCCGGCTCCGCCGCGGCAGCCGAAGCCGCCCCCGACACCGGGCACATCCGCGTGCCCGGAAAGATCGTGGCCGGCGGCGCGCCGGACGTCGCGGTGCACGAGGCGGAGGAGCAGGACGCCGGTGTGCCGGGCCTGGGCGAGCTGATCAGCCGCGAGCGCCTCCGCCACGCCGAGACCCGGGCCCAGGCCGGGCCCCTGACCGACGCCAGCGGCGCGCGCGTGTGCTGCGTGCTGTGCCTCAATCGCAACGCCGAGCAGTCCGTGGAGGACGCTGGATGACCGTTCCCGTTGACGCGCCGGACGCGCTGTTCGTGCCGGGGCTGAAGGTTTTTTCGGACGTGGTGGATGGGGAGCCGCAGCTGGGCGAGGCCGAGCGCCGGCTGGTGCTGGAGGAGTTCAACCGCACGGACGCCCCGTGGCCCGCGGACGTGTGCATCCACGAGCTGTTCGAGGCGCAGGTGCTGCGCACGCCCCACGCGGTGGCCGCGGTGTGCGAGGACCGCTCCCTGACCTACGCCGAGCTGAACGCGGCGGCCAACCGCCTGGCGCACCACCTGCGCGGCCTGGGCGTGGGCCGCGAGGTGCGCGTGGGGATCTGCCAGAAGCGCGGGCTGGAGCTGCTGGTCTCCATGCTGGCCGTGCTCAAGTCCGGCGGCGCCTACGTGCCGCTGGACCCCGCCTATCCCGCCGACCGCCTTGAGTTCACCCTGCGCGACGCGCGCGTGGCCGTGCTGCTGACGCAGGAGTCGCTGCGGGGGCTGGTTCCCGTCCCCGACGGCGTGCACCTGCTGAGCGTTGACGCCGCCGCCGCCCAGATCGCGGCCGGGCGCGCCGACAACCCGGAGAGCGGCGTCACGTCGCGCAACCTGGGCTACCTCATCTACACCTCCGGCAGCACCGGCGTCCCCAAGGGCGTGGCCATCGAGCACGAGAGCGCCGTGGTCATGCTGGCCTGGGGCGCGGGGATGCACACGGCCGAGGAGCTGGGGGGGATGCTGGCCTGCACCTCCATCTGCTTCGACCTCTCCATCTACGAGTTCTTCCTTCCGCTCTCCATGGGCGGAAAGATGATCATCGTCGACAACGCGCTGGCCCTGCCGTTTTCGAAGGCGGTGGACCAGGTGCGGCTGATCAACACCGTTCCCTCCGCCGGCTACGCCCTGCTCAAGACCGGCGGCATCCCCGCCGCCGTGACCACGGTGAACCTGGCGGGCGAGCCGCTGCGCACGGAGCTGGTGGACGCGCTCTACGCCCACGGCGTGCAGCGCGTGTTCGACCTGTACGGCCCCTCCGAAGACACCACCTACAGCACCTACACCCTGCGCCTGCCCGGCGCGCCCGCCACCATCGGCCGCTGCATCTCCAACACCCAGGGCTACATCC
>DASQBH010001584.1:0-2144 GCA_035635315.1 Longimicrobium sp. | reverse complement strand
GGTGAACGTCGTCGCCGTCCAGGCGGCGGTGGCCAGCCTGGCGCTGCGCGGGCAGGCGCTGCTGCTGCAGGACGTGGTCGTGGTCGGCTACGGCGAGCTGGAGCGGCGGGACGTCACCGGCAGCGTGGCGACGGTGAACATGGACGCGCTGGAAGACGCGCCGGTGCAGTCCATCGACCAGATGCTGCAGGGCACCGTGGCCGGCGTGCAGGTGACGCAGGCCTCGTCCGCGCCCGGCGGCGGCATCAGCATCCGCGTGCGGGGAAGCAGCAGCATCAGCGGCAGCAGCGAGCCGCTGTACGTGATCGACGGCTTTCCCATCGAGAACGATCCCGACGCCGCCAGCCCCGGCAGCGGCGGCCGGGTGACGGCCACGGTGCCCAGCAACCCGCTGGCGGCGCTCAATCCCAACGACATCGAGAGCATCCAGGTGCTCAAGGACGCCAGCGCCACCTCCATCTACGGCTCGCGCGGCGCCAACGGCGTGGTGATCGTCACCACGCGGCGCGGGCGGGCGGGGCGGCCGGAGCTGAGCTTCGACGCGTTCACGGGGACGCAGAGCGTGGCCAACCGCTACGACCTGCTGAACGCCCGCGAGCTGGCGCAGGCCATCAACGAAGCGTCGATCGACGGCGGCGGCACGGCGGTGTTCGGCCCGGCGTTCCTGGACACACTGGGCGCGGGGACGGACTGGCAGGACGAGATCTTTCGCGACGCGCCCATGCGCGGCTTTCAGGCCAGCGTGAGCGGCGGCACGGCGGGCGAGAACCTTACGCGCTACGCGGTGAGCGGCGGCTGGTTCGACCAGACGGGGGTGGTGCTGGGCTCCGGCTTCGAGCGCTACTCGCTGCGCGCCTCCCTGGAGCAGGGCTTCGGCGACCGCTTCCGCTTCGGATCGACGCTCACGGGGAGCCGCGTCAACAGCACCTTCATCCCCACCGAGGGCGAGAGCAACGCCCGCGCGGGGGCCGTGGGCGCGGCGATCCAGGCGTACCCCTTCCTTCCCGTTCGGCTGGAGGACGGGCGCTACCCCTACCAGGGGCGCGACCTGCCGCTGGTCGGCGTTCCCTCCGGGCAGGCGTCCAACCTGGTGAACCCCGTCTCGCTGGCGGCGGAGGTGACGGACCGGCTGGGCGACACCCGCATCCTGGGCAACGCCTTCGGCGAGCTGATGGCGTTCCGGGGGCTGCGCGCGCGCGTCTCGCTGGGCGCCGACTTCAGCACCCGCTTTCGCGACACCTACTACCCCCGCCTCACCCGCCGCGGCGAGGAAGCGGGGGGCGAGGCCATCCGCGGCCGGGCGGAGGTGCTCAGCTACCTGAACGAGAACACGCTGGCGTACGAGGGCCGGCTGGGCGACGCGCACCAGGTCTCGCTGCTGGGCGGATACACCTGGCAGAGCAGCAGCAACGTGCGCACGGGGATGGGCGCCACCGGCTTCGTGAACGACATCACCACCTTCGACAACATCGAGAGCGCCACGGTGTTCGACCGGCCCACCTCGGAGCGCGAGCGGTGGATCCTGCAGTCGTACCTGGGCCGCCTGAACTACACCCTGTTCGACCGCTACCTGCTTACGCTCACGGCGCGCTACGACGGCTCGTCGCGCTTTGGCACGGAGAACAAGTGGGGCTTCTTTCCCTCCGCCGCCCTGGCGTGGCGCGTGAGCGACGAGCCGTTCATGGACGCCGTGGGCGCGGTGGACGAGCTGAAGCTGCGCGCCTCCTGGGGCGTGGCGGGAAACCCCGGCATTCGCCCGTACCAGTCGCTGGCCCGGCTCACCAGCACCTCGTACTCGTTTGGCGGAACGCTGGTGAGCGGCTACTTCCCGGTGGGCCTGTCCAACCCCGACCTCACCTGGGAAAGCACCACGGAGCTCGACCTGGGCATCGACCTGGGGGTGTGGAACCGGGTGATGCTGACGGCGGACTGGTACCGCAAGCGGACGGAAGACCTGCTGCTGCTGGTGGACCTGCCGTCGGAGGTGGGGATTCCCGTGGGCCTGCTGAACGCCGGCTCGGTGGAGAACCGCGGCGTGGAGGTGGCGCTGGACGTGGACGTGCTGCAGGGGGATGACGGCGGCCGCCGCGTCGGCTGGCGCTCGGGGCTGACGTGGGCCCGCAACCGCAACGAGGTGGTGGACC
>DASQBH010001583.1:0-2158 GCA_035635315.1 Longimicrobium sp. | reverse complement strand
CAGCGCGAGCACGCGGCGGAGCGCTACCGGGTGGGCGTGGCGCCGATCGTGGAGCGCATGCAGGCCGAGGGACTGGCCCGCGAGGCCGAGCGCCAGGCGATCGCGGCGCGCTTTGCCCCGCTGCGGGCGCTGGCCCAGCTGCAGCGCGTCTCCGGCGCACCCGTGTTGCCGTTCACCTTCTGATACCGATTTTCCTCAGCTTGCAGTGCATTCCGAACGCGTGGTGATTTGAACGCAGAGTGCGCAGAGGGGAAAGGGAGAGGACGCGGATGAGAGCTTCATCCGCGTCCTCTCCTTTCTGATATCAAATCCGCAAAAGCATCGAGGTACAGAGGAACGGACAAAAGCCAGAGGAACAGAGACGAACCGGTTCCCTCTGTTCCTCTGGCTGTTGTCTGTTCCTCTGTACCTTTCGCTGTTTGCTTTTGCGGATCCGGTATGACTCCGCGGATTCTGCGTTCAATCCTTCTGCGCCTGGATCGCACGATCAGCTGAAGGGTGGGCAACGTGCGGGGCGTGGAAACTGCGGGGCGCCTGCCCGACGAAGTCTTCGCACAACGGGACTGGACCAATGTGGCTTTTACGCCTCAGATCGGTGCTGGTGGCGACGGACCTGGGTCCGACCTCCGGACCCGCGCTCCGGACGGCCGCCCGCCTGGCGCCGCTCGCGGGCGCCGAGCTCCACCTGCTGCACGTGACGGACACGGCGATCTCCGACGGAGCCGGCCGCCTCAAGGAACAGCTGCGCCTTGCATCGCGGGAGGCGCCCGAAGCAGCTTCGGTCAGCGTCGAGTCCGGCGACCCCGCCGCCGCCATCCTGAAACGGGCTGAGCTCGTCCACGCGGACGCCATCATCCTGGGACCCCACCGGCGCTCCGATGCGGGCGGGGAGATGGGAAGCACGGCCGCCGCCGTGGTGCGGGGCGCCCGATGCCCCTGCCTGGTGGCCGCGACCGAACTTTCCCTGCCCCTGGAGCGCGTGACCGTGCCCATCGACCTTTCCGAAGTCGCGGAAGGGGCCCTGTCCGTGGCGGTGTCGTGGGCGTCTGCGCTGCGCCCCCGCACGGGCACCGCGGCGGTCCTGGCGCTGCACGTTGCCTCCGGCGACGATCCCGCGGCCGCGCAGGCGTTGGAGGAGGAGGTCGCTCGTGCGCGGGCGCGCGTGGGCGGGTCCGCGTCCGTGGAGATCCGCGGTGTGATCGCACCCGGCGACGATCCGGCGATGGAGATCCTCCGATCCCTGCGAGAAGAGCCGGGCGATCTGGTGGTGATGGGGACCCGCGGAGCGGACGACGCTACCGGGCTCGGCAGCGTATCGGCCGCCGTGGCGCGGGCGACGACCTGCCCCCTGCTGCTGGTCCCGCCGGCCACGTGGGCCGCGCGGACCGCGGCGCCATCACCCGTGGCGTAGCCGTGCGCGGGTAGTGACCCATGATCCCCAGGCCGTGCATGCGCGGCCTGGGGATTTTCTGCTTTCCGTCCGGGTGGGCGATCAGGACAAGGCGGGGGATCTGCAGCACGGCGCGGGCGATGAAGATGCGGCTGCCCTCGCCGTGGCTCAGCTGCCATCCCGTATCGCCCACCATCTGAAAGAGGCCGCCCGGCATCCGCTCGATCAGCGGCCCCAGTCCCAGGCTGCGGCACACAGCGCCCGGCGCGCGCTCCGGCTGGTCGTCGAGGCACCGGCTTCTCCGCCTGCACGAGCGGTCCGCGCAGGCGGACATTACGTTTTCCCAGCCGCGAATTCATTCGCCCGGCGGGGCTCTGGTGTGAATATGCGGGTGGGTGACCCGTCTCCTCCATGAAGAAGGCGCGTTGTGATCTAATACCAGATCCGCAAAAAGATTGGGTTTCATACGGAGCAACGGAGGAACGGAGATCATGCTCCCTCTCCGTTGCTCCGTATGCCAATTCTTTTTCAGGATTCGGTATAACGGAGGTGACGGTGGCGGGTGTATGCGTCTCCGGGTTTCGAAGATCCGGGCGCGCGTCGTATCATCCTCGTGCCGCCGTCCGTCCCGTCCCGCCGATCTCTCTGCCGATGAGCGCCAACGACGTCGCATTCCGCCGTCTGCACAACCAGCGGCTCGCGGAGAACCCGCTCGGCGCGCCGGTGGACGTGGTGCGGTGGCTGGGGGCGGTGCAGGCGCAGGACTAC
>DASQBH010001582.1:0-4202 GCA_035635315.1 Longimicrobium sp. | reverse complement strand
GTGGGAGCACCATCCCGTGCTGCACGACGTGCCGGTGAGCGTAAACTTTTCCGGGCGCCACGTGGTGCACTCGCGCGTGGTCGAAGACGTCAAGCGCACGCTGGCGGAGCTGGGCGTGGCGCCCGGCCGGCTGATCATCGAGGTGACGGAAACGTCGTTCGTGGAAGACTTCCAGACCGCCGCCACGGTGCTGGCGGCGCTGCGCGAGCACGGCGTGGGCATCTGCCTGGACGACTTTGGCACGGGGTACTCGTCGCTGGGCTACCTGCGGGCGTTCGGCTTCGACCGGCTCAAGATCGACCGCACCTTCATCCAGCGCATCGGCGACAGCGCCGCGGACGAGGCCATCGTCCGCAGCATCGTGGCGCTGGCCGAGGCGCTGAACCTTACCCTCACCGCCGAGGGCGTGGAGACGGTCGCCCAGCGCTCGGTCCTGCAGCGCCTGGGCTGCCGCGACGCGCAGGGCTTTCTCTTCGCGCGCCCGATGGACGTTCCCGAGCTGGGCGTGTGGCTGGAGGCCTCTGCGTGATCTTCTAAAAGATTGGCCTCACACAGAGTTAGCAGGGTTAGCGGAGTTTTCTCGTGCCGTTTCCGCTGATCCTGTGACTGCTGAGGCCGGGGTTGGGTATGATGATGAAATCGGCGCGTCTCCGCGGAGCCGCGCCGACCTGTCTTTCACCGTGGGATTGCGCACCAGGTGAGGGCCCGGCCCACGCGAGCCCTCACCCGCAAACTGCGCGGGAGAGGGGATAAACGTCACGAAAGCTTCCGTCGCACTCCGACGGATCTGGTCGATCGCACCTGACGCTCCCGCCGCGCCGGGCGTGGCTCACGCGAGCAGGTGAAGCCCCGCCGGGCGAGCTCCGCGAGCCTAGGGCCGGGCTTCTGGCCGTTCCAGCCCCGGGCTTTAGCCCGGGGTGGGGCGTCGCCGCGACCTTATCGCATAAAATCCAGATCCACCCAGCGGGCCCAATCCGTCGGTGCGCCGCGTCGGTCACGGTGGCTGCCGGGGTTCACCTCGGCATCGCCCGAGTCCGAGGGAAAGAGAAAGATGGAGCCGAGCAGGATCTCGCCCGCGGGAATACCCATCCACCCGAACGCCTCCGGCCCGCGCAGCGCGGACCCCGACGACCAGTAGTTGCGGATGCCGCGCGCCGTGGCGGCCAGGAGCAGGTTCTGCACGGCCGCACCCGCGGCGGCCACGTGCTCCATGTTCTCTTCCGTGGCCTCGAACAGTCCCGTCACCGGCCCCTTCGGCGGATTGGGGAGCCAGGTAGCCTGCACCAGCGCCGTCGCCGCGGCCAGCATCCGCGGGATCTTGCTCTTGTCGCCGCGCTCCAGCAGCGCCTGGCGCAGCGCGCGGCAGGCGGGCGCGTCCAGCAGGTAGAACCGCCACGGGACGATGGACGCGAGCGCCCCCGACTCCTGGTGCACCCGCGCCACCACCCGGTGGAACGGCGCCCACCCCGCCGTGGCGACCAGCGCCTCCACCGTCTCACGCACGCTGACCGTCGGCAGCGGCGTGTCCGCGAGCACCTTTGTCGTCCGCCGCTCGCGGATCACCCCGTCCACCGTCGCCCCTCGATCTGCATCCATCCGTTTCATCTCCCATGGAATGTGCGGAGGGGATGATAGCGCGATGCGGCGCGGATTGTCCAAAGACGGGGAGGGGGATCGCGCCAGCCTGTCGGGAGCGCGCACGAATTCTCCCCTCTCCGCGAGGAATGAGCGGGGAGGGATCCCGGGCCGCCCGGTAGTGCGGATGGGCGCGAGACGTTAGTTTTCGTCCGGCGCAAATGGTGGCGCGGCTCTCCGGGGCCGCGCCTTTGTGTTGCGCGGCAGACGTGCGGCGGAACGGTTCGTGAAGATGCGGCCGGCACGGAAGATCAGCACGGCCAATGAGATAAGGACGATGACGGAAGATATGACGCAGACGGTGGACGCGGAGCCGCAGGCGGCGGAGCCGGCGACGGTGGACGGCGGGACGGAGACCGGCGGCACGGTGTGGCTGGACTATCCGGCGCCGGACGACGGCGCGGAGCACACCGTGGTGGGCACCATGAAGGTGCTGGAGCAGCTGGAGAGCCCGCAGTTGGGCAACCGGCGCGACATCCTGGTCTACCTGCCGCCGTCGTACAGCCGCACCCGGCGCCGCTACCCCGTCCTCTACATGCACGACGGACAGAACCTCTTCGACCGGGCCACCAGCTTTGGCGAAGAGTGGGAGGTGGACCAGACGCTGGAGGCCGCCAGCGAAGAGGGGCTGGAGGCCATCGTGGTCGGCATCCCTAACCTGGGCAAGGAGCGGCTGAACGAGTACAGCCCCTGGCACGACCGCCGCCACAAGCAGGGCGGCAGCGGCGAGGCGTACCTGGAGTTCATCGTCCACACCCTCAAGCCCATCATCGACCGTGACTTCCGCACTATGCCGGGGCGCGAGAGCACGGGGATCGCGGGGTCTTCGATGGGGGGGCTCATCAGCCTGTACGCCTTTTTCAAGCACCCAGAGGTCTTCGGCTTCGCGGGGGTGATGAGCCCGGCGCTCTGGTTCGGCGGCGGCTCCATCTACCCGTTCGTCAAGGAGCGGCCGTTCGTCCCCGGGCGCATCTACCTGGACGTGGGCACCAGCGAGGGGAGCGAGGAACTGCATGACGTGCGGCGCCTGAAGGAGATCCTCACGCAGAAGGGCTACCGCGTGGGGCGCGACCTTCTGTACGTGGTGGAGATGGGCGGCCAGCACAACGAGCGCGCCTGGGCCCGCCGCCTGCGCCGCGAGCTGCACTTTCTTCTCGGCATCCCCGAGCGCACCAAGCCCCCCGTGCGGCGAAGCGAGCCACTGTGAGGGTGATGGTGTGATGGTGTGATGGGGCGTCGCCGGCCGGGTGTGGTCCCGGGCGGGTGAACCCGCGGCTGGAAAAGCGGAAAGCCCCGCAAACTGCGCGGGGCTTCAACTGCGTGGACGGAAAATCTGTCATTCCGAAGGAGCGCCGCTCCGATCCCTGCTTGTACGCCGAACCTGGCGCGCGACTGAGGAATCTACCTTCGGAATGCTCGTGACGTGACCCGCGCACCTGACCGGCGGCCACCCCTGGTTGCGGACGCGCAGGTGCTCGGGACGCCGCACACCGCCGGGCCGCCGTGTCCGCGAAGGCGGACAGCGTGAGGTTGTTGCCGCGATTTCAATCGCTCTCGCGAGCCCGGAGGAAACGCGGGGCACACACCGCGCTCCCTCCACGCCCACGGTCCTGTGAACTACCGTGCACCCGCCATTCCGCGAAGGCGGAATTCGTGTGTTTGTTGCAGCGAATTCATTCGCCCTTGCGGCCTGGGGAACCTTGCCGGCCGGCGACACGTCCCCGGCCGGAATCCCCTCGTTCCGACACGAAGAAGCCAGCCTCTCGGCGGAGAGGCGGGCTCTTTCATCAGCCGGGCTCCGCGCTGTGCGCCTCAGCCCCGGAGCGCGCGCCAGCGTGGAAGGGTGCCGGCCAGGAAGGCGATGCCCGTCACCAGCGAAACGAGCGAGAAGACGGCCATGCGCGGGGGCACGCCGCCCGCGCCCGACGCGAGCCCCACCAGCTCCGGGAACAGGGCCAGTCCGCGCAGGGTGAACACGGCCCCCACCAGCAGCAGCGCGATGGGGAGGAGCGGCAGGCGGCGGATGCGCCCCGCTCCCGACAGCGCGTACGCGCCGAACGCCGCGAAGATCACCACCAGCCCCGCCGCCATCAAGTCGGGATACGCATAGCCCCGTGCCTCGGCCCGGCCCAGCTGCGGCGCGCCGAAGTACGCGTAGGCGTACGGGCCCATGAAGATCATGGCCAGGTGCAGCAGGGCAATCCCGAAGCACAGCGCGGCGGCGGCGGTCAGCCAGCGGGACGGCGGGTGCATGGCGGTTCGCGGTCGATGGGGAGAGGCGCGGCGGGATGACTCACACTGCTTCACGAGTGCATCCCGCGCAAGCAATCCGTGGTGACGCTCGCCGAAACGCGGATGCGAACGCCGGCGTAAGGCGGGGAGCCGATTCGCCGACCCGCATCCATCCCCGCCGTGCGGACGCAACGTTTCGCTGGGCCGCAGCGTCGTACAGGCGTCCCTCGGCATCGCGCTCCCCACGCCACGCGCCGTTCGCATGATCGACTCTCGCACGACGGCCGGCCTGCTCGCGGCCGCCCTGGCCACCGCCGTCCCTGCGGCATCCCAGC
>DASQBH010001581.1:0-2480 GCA_035635315.1 Longimicrobium sp. | reverse complement strand
ACCTGATCGGCGGGGGGCGCGCGGGCGACCCGCCCCCGCCAAACGACGACATCGAGGCGGCCGGCGCGGACCCGGGCGACGCGCCGGACGAGGTGGTGGACGAAGAGGCCTCGGAGGGGCACGCGTGAGCGACGCGGCGGTCGCGCGCGAGGCCATCGCGCGCTGGCACGGGCTTCTGGAAGACGGCGATCTCGCGGCGGAGTGCGCGGGGCGGATGGACGAGGAGCACCGGCGGCGCGGGATGTACTTCGGCGACCGGCCGCTCTGCTCCGTGCTGCGGCCGCGTTTCCTCACCCCCGGCCAGTACCGCTGGATCCGCCGCGAGATCGCCACGCTGATGCGCGCGTTCACCCGCATCCACGAGCGCGCGGTGGGCGACGACACCTTTCGCGCGCAGTTCCGGCTGCTGGACTGGGAAGAGACGCTGGTGCACGACGACCCCGGCTTTGCGTCGCCCAGCCCCACCTCGCGCCTGGACGCCTTCTTCTCGTCCGACGAGCAGACGCTGCGGTTTACGGAGTACAACGCCGAGACGCCGGCCGGCCCGGCGTACATGGACGAGCTGTCCGAGGTCTTTCTGGCGCTTCCCGCCACGGGCCGGTTCCTGGAGTCGCACGTGCTGCATCCGCTGCCGGCCCGGCACGGGGTGCTGCACGCGCTGCTGGGCGCCTGGCGCGAGTTCAGCGGGGGGCGGCGCGAGCTGCCGCGCATCGGCATCCTGGACTGGAGCGACGTACCGACGGTAAGCGAGTTCAACTTCTTCCGCGACTACTTTCGCTCGCACGGCCTCCCGGCCGAGATCCACGACCCGCGCGAGTGCGAGTACCGCGAAGGCAAGCTGTTCGCGCCCAACGGCTTTCAGATCGACCTGATCTACAAGCGCGTGCTGATCGACGAGCTGGTGCTGCGGATGGGGATCGACAGCCCCGTGGTGCGCGCGGTTCGCGAGCGGGCGGTGTGCATGGTGAACCCGTTCCGCTGCAAGATCGTCTACAAGAAGGCCAGCCTGGCGGTGCTGGGCGACGAGCGGAACGCGGGGATGTTCGCGGAGGACGAGCTGGCCGCCGTGCGCGCGCACGTGCCGTGGACGCGGGTGGTGGAGGAGCGGCGGACGGAGAAGGACGGGGAGACGATCGACCTCCTCCCCTGGGCCGCCCGGAACCGGGAGCGGCTGGTGCTCAAGCCCAACGACGACTACGGCGGCCGCGGCATCGTGCTGGGCTGGCTGGTGTCTGACGACGAGTGGAACGCCACGCTGCGCACCGCGCTGGAGGCGCCGTACGTGGTGCAGGAGCGCATCACCCTCCCCGTGGAGCCGTTCCCCAGCTGGGTGAACGGCGGGGTGCAGGTGACGGACCGGATGATCGACATCGCCCCCTACGTCACCAACACGGCGCACGTGGACGGCTGCCTTACCCGCATCGCCACCGACCCGCTGCTGAACGTGACGGCCGGCGGCGGCAGCAGCGTGTCCACCTTCCTGGTGGAGGAGCGATAGGCGGAAGATGGGCCGGCCGCGCTCAGGGCATGGTCCGGCTCCCCGCCGACGTGACCATCGGCGGCACCGTGCTGGCGGCTGGACGCTGAGCGGCCCGGTCCGTGCAGAAAATTCGCTGGAAATCCGGCCGTCACGCGGCCATCTTCTTCGCACCACCAGCCTACACCCGCACCCGACCGGGACGCCGCATGAAGGAGCCTTCGCTCACCCTCGGCATCGAAGAAGAATACCAGATCATCGATCCCGAAACGCGGGAGCTGCGATCGTACATCACGGAGCTGCTGGAAGACGACCACATGCTCCTGGGTGAGATCAAGCCCGAGCTGCACCAGTCCATCGTGGAGGTGGGGACCAACATCTGCCACACCCCGCAGGAGGTGCGCGCGGAGCTGGTGCGGCTGCGGGGGATGGTGATGGGGCTGGCGGCGCGCAAGAACCTCAAGGTGGTGGCCGCCGGCACGCACCCGTTCAGCAGCTGGATGACGCAGGAGATCACGCCGCTGGAGCGCTACATCGGCGTGCGGCAGGACATGCAGGACCTGGCGCAGCAGCTGCTGATCTTCGGCACGCACGTGCACGTGGGGATCGAGGACCACGAGTTCCTGATCGACGCGATGAACGTGTCGCGCTACTTCATCCCCCACATCCTGTGCCTCAGCAGCAGCTCGCCGTTCTGGATGGGGCGCAACACGGGGCTCAAGAGCTACCGCAGCGTCATCTTTCGCAACTTTCCGCGCACGGGCGTGCCCCGCATCATGCGCGGCTGGGGCGACTTCGAGGAGCTGCAGGAGACGCTGGTGACCACGCGCTGCATTCCCAACGGCAGCAAGATCTACTGGGACCTCCGGCCGCATCACGCGTATCCGACGCTCGAGTTCCGCTTCCTGGACGTGTGCACGCGAGTCGAGGAAGCGGTGTGCATCGCCGCGATCCTGCAGGCGATCATCGCCAAGCTGTGGAAGCTGAGGCGCGACAACCTGAC
>DASQBH010001580.1:0-7083 GCA_035635315.1 Longimicrobium sp. | reverse complement strand
GGGTTGAAGAAGGGCGAGATTCTGCCACTCCACACCCCTCCCCCGCAGTTTGGGGGAGGGGTCGCCGCGAGCCGCGAGGAACGAGCGAAAGGCCGTCCGGGGGAGAGGGCCCGCGGGAACGAGAGATCGCCCTTCTTTGATCCACCTGATCACCCCGAGGCAACCATGGAGCGCGTCGTACTGGTCACCGGTGGGTCCGGCGGGCTGGGGAGCGCCGTCACGGAGGCGTTCCTGCAAGACGGATGGCGCGTGGCCGTCCCCACGCACTCTTCCGGCGGCTCCGACGGTCTGCGCGCACTGGCGGAGCGCCACCCGGACCGCCTTACGTGGTTCGGCGCCGACTTGGCGACGGAGATCGGCGCGGGAGAGGCGGTCGCGCGCACGGCCAGCTGGGGCGGACGGCTGGACGCGGTGGTGCACACCGTCGGCGGATACGCGGGCGGCGCGCCGCTGCACGAGACGGCGGTGGACGACTGGGACCGGATGATGTCCATCAACCTCCGCAGCGCCTTTCTCATCGCCCGCGCGGCCATCCCGCGCCTGCCGGACGGCGGATCGCTGGTCTTCGTCTCTTCGCGCGCGGCGCTCAAGGGGCGAAAGGGGCACGCCGCCTACGCGGTCTCCAAGGCCGCGCTCCTCACGCTCACGGAAGCCATCGCCGAAGAGTACCGGGGCCGCGTGCGCGCCAACGCCGTGCTCCCCGGCACCATCGACACCCCCGCCAACCGCGCCTCCATGCCCGATGCCAGGCATGAGACCTGGACGCCGCCCGCCGAGATCGCGCGGGTGATCGTGTTCCTGGCGTCGGGCGCGTCGGGCGTGGTAAGCGGCGCCGCGGTGCCGGTTTACGGCGAGAGCTGACCCGTGCGGGAGGCGACCCCCGCCAACCTTGCACAAACTTTGCACACGCCCGGCGCGCGCGGCTGGACCGGCCGCGCGAACCGGGCACATCCGCCCACCACACACCAGGAGAAGATCACATGAAAGCGACCCGGCTCTGGGTTCTGGCCGCGCTTCCGTTCACGCTGGCCGCCTGCGGCGGCGGCGACGAGGCCGCGGAAGGCGATGCCGAGACCACGACCGTAGCCGCGGACAGCGGCGCCATGACCACGCCCGCCCCCATGGCCACCGACACCACGATGACCGGCACCACGCCCATGGGCAACGCGGTGACGATGAACGCCGTGGGCACCTCGGGCGTCACCGGCCAGGCCACGTTCATGGAGCACGGCCAGGGGCAGACCATGGTGACCGTGAACCTGACGGCGCAGGGCAACAGCACGCACAGCGGCCACATCCACACGGGCACCTGCGACGCGCCGGGGTCGGTCGTGGTGCCGCTGCAGGACGTTACGCTGGCCAACGGCACCGGCAGTTCCAGCAGCACCATCGAGGTGCCGCTGGCGACGGTGATGAACGGCCAGCACATCGTGGCCTACCACGCCGGTTCGGGTGAGAGCGCCGGCGCGCCCGTCGTCTGCGGCCAGATCCCCGCCCAGACCGGCGCCGCCGCCGGCACGATGTAATCAAGCCGGTTCCGCCAACCGGCCCAAATCGCCCCGGCAGCTTTTCCCGGCTGCCGGGGCGTCTGCCATGCGCGGGCACCGCTACTTCTCGTAGTGATACCGGGCCTGCATAAAGTCGATCTCGTTGCCCGTGATCCGGTACGTGAGCCGATGTTCCTGGTCCAGACGCCGGGACCAGGTGTCCGGGAGTGCCTGCAACGGCTCCGGCTTTCCCTTCCCGTGGAACGGATCGCGTACGACGAGATCCACCAGTTCGAGCAGGCGCCCGGCCATCCGGGGGTTGGTAGCGACCCCAGAACCGCAGATCGTCCAGAAACCGCTCGCTAAAAACCAACTGCCGCCGGGCAGGAGGACCGGCGGCAGTTTTCTCATCAGCAGGACGGCGCGGTCTGGCGCGCTTGCGCCTACTCAAGCCCGACCTCCGCGCGCAACTCCTCGAGCGTCATCACACGCCCACGTCCAGACACTACCTCCTCGTAGGCCTCCATCAGCCGGCGCGCGTTCTCCGGCGAGTTGAAGAGATGGATGTGGTCGTTGCGGCTCGGCAGACGCACGCGAAGGCCGAAAGGGAGCCGGGCCAGGATTCCACGCTTCATTGATAAGGTCAACATGCGGATTCGCCTCGGGTGATTGCCTGAAGGATGTCGCATGCCCTCACTCCTGTCAAGAGCGTCCAAATACGTGCTCATGGCTGGCTCAAACGGGGCGTTCCGTTGCGCGCAGAGGCGGCACGAAAGTGGTCAGCCACGCCAAATCTACTTTCGCGCCGGCAGCGCATCCAGTGACGCCTGCAGCCCCGCCGCGAGCGCCGCGTCGCCGCTGACGAAGGCGGTCCACGACAGCTCCTGGCCCTTGCGCTTTCCCTTCTCCACCACCTTCACCCCCTCGGGCGAGATCGTGACCATGTAGCTCCGGCCGTCGATCTCCAGCTCACGCTTGATCGGCTTGTCGAGTCTGGTAGCCATGGCGCGATCAACCGGCGGTGACGGCGGCGCGCGTACGGCGCGAACGCTTGCGGGTGGGCCGCGCTTCGGGCTCCGCCGCCGCCTTCCGGACCGCGGTGGGGATGGTCGCCTCGGATTCCGGCCGCAGTTCCAGGCTCAGGAAGCATCCGACCGCCTCCGCGTAGCGCTGCAGCGTAGAGAGGCGAATGTCTTCGGCGTGGTTCTCCATGCGGCTGATCGCGGACTTGTGGGTCCCCAGCCTGCGCGCCACCTCCGCCTGCGTCAGGCCGGCCTGCTGCCGCGCAGCCAGCAGCATCGCCCCCAGCATGAACGCCTGACGCCCGCGCTCGAATCCGTCGGCGAACTCAGGCTCACGCGTGGCTCGTTCAGCGATGTAGCGATCCAGATCATCCATTTCCACCCTTCCTGCTGAGGTAATCCCGCTGCCGCTGGTGAGCGAGCTCGATCTCCAGCACCGGCGTCTCCTCCGTCTTCTTGGCGAAACCCGACAGCAGCACGACCACGTGGCCTTCATCGAAGAAACCGAGCAGGCGATAGTCGTCACCGGCGTACTGCACCCGGACCTCCCACAGGCCGCTGGTGTCCACAAGCTTCTTGAAGTACTGGACGGGCACGATCCTGAAAGTACCCACAATCCCGAGCACCCAGACGACCTTGTCCGCCTGCTTCGCAGTCAGCGAGTCGAGGAACTCCTTCACCGGGCAACGGCCGGAGCGCGTGTGATAAAACGCAATCTCGCGCATGAGAAGTTTACGTACATGTGAACCCGACGACAAGTCTCTCCGCCGACGGAAGTGAACGAAGTGGATTCGTATCACCGCCCGCCGGGGAGCCGCAAGGAGCGTCCAGAAGCCGGTTCGGGTGCGGGCGAGAAAGGCGCGATTCGTCTGCGCCAGCGGCGGGAGATTGTGGACGGGACCGGAGAGAATGGACGCGAAGAAGCCCCACCCGGAGCGCGTCCGGGCGGGGCTTCGTTTCGGGATGCCGATCAGGTCAGAAGGCCTTGATCTGCTCGATGGCGGTGAGCACGTCCTCGGGCTCGGGAAGGGTGGCGCGCTCCACCTGCGGCGCGTACGCCACCCACGTGTCCAGCGACGCCACCCGCCGCACCGGCGCATGGAGCCGGGGGAACAGCTCGTCGGCGATGCGGGCCACGATCCCGGCGCCGACCTGGGTGCACAAGACTCAGGGGAACCGGCATCATACCGGATCCGCAAAAACGAACAGCGAAAAAGTACAGAGAAACAGACAACAGCCAGAGGAACAGAGAAGAACCGGGTTTCCTCTGTTCCTCCGGCCTTTGTCTGTTCCTCTGTACCTGATGCTTTTCCGGATTCGGTATCACTCCGTCAGTCGGTGTGGATCTCGGCGATGGCGACGCCAAAGGAGCCCAGGTAGCCCACGATGGTCAGCGCGACCAGAATCCCCGCGGGGATGAAGTACGTCTCCTTGTTGAGCCCCGGCACCGCCAGAAAGCGCAGCGTCTGCCCGGGGATGAGGTTGGTCATGGCGCGGCTGAAGGCCAGCTTGTCGCCCTTTTCCTGGGGCCCCGCGCCAAAGTTCCACGCCGTCATCACCAGGTTGGCCACGCCCCACAACGTGACGGTTAGCTCGCCCGTGTAGATCTTGGCTTCGTCCTTGATCAGGGTCTGCTTGACGATCAACCCGCCGCGCATGGGCCCCAGCAGCAGCTGAAGGATCCAGATGGTGACCCCGAACCCGGGCTCGCCCGGGGTGCAGCTGGGCCCGGCCGCCCTGGGCGACAGCGCCCACGGGGCCGTAAAGCCGGTGGTCATCAGCCGCAGCACCACCGGGACGATGGCGGCGTCGCCCAGCCCCTTGCCCCCCGCGTGGAGGATGATCTGGCCGGGCTCTGCCAGAGTGCGAACGAACATGGCCGCGGCGTACCCCGTGAGAAAGTTCTCCTTCCACGCCCGATCGTACCCGTCGCCCAGGGCCAGCGACACCTCGGCGCCGCCCTGCGCCGGCGCCGCGTCCCGCGTGGCCGCCCCGATCCCCGTCCGGCGCCGCAGCATCTCGACCGTAAAGCCCTCCTTGAACCGCTGCAGCGCCGCGTCGTCGGGATAGGGCGACCGGTTCAGCACCACCTTGGAAAGGAGGGTGGAGGGGATGGCGACCACCCACGCGGCCACGTCGACGGGGGTGATGCTCAGCGACTCACCCGTGAACAGTTTGTACAGCTGCGAGACCACGGGGATCTCCCACTCCGCGAACAGCGCCTCGCGAAACATCCGCAGCAGGTCCTCCACCAGGTCGAACAGGGTGAGCACCACCCCCTTGGCCACGTCGATGGCGAACAGCGCCACCCCCTCGAAGACCTTCACCAGCCCGCTGAGCACCAGGTCCAGCGCGCGGCCCGGGTCCGATCCCACGTTGTCGAAGTAGGCGAACGCCTCGTCGAACGCCTTTTTTCCGTCGCCGAACTCGAAGTTGTTCGACAGCTCCCGCATCCGCTCCAGCACGCCGCTGATCGGGTCGTCCAGCGCCGCCGACCGCGACAGGGCCACCGCCCCGCCGCCGGTGACACGGATGGCGCCCTGGTTCTCCTGCAGCGCGTTGAAGAAGATGTTGTGGTCGTTGGTGTTGGACTGCTCGTCGGTGGCCTGGTGCTCCTCGAAGTAGCCGCCCACCCCGGGGTCTCCCTGGCCGTTCAGCTGGCGCACCAGGCGGTCGGTCACCGACTCCAGGTTCGCCTTGAGGTTGTCGAACCCCTGCTCCACCTGCCCGCGCAGGGCGTGCACGGCATCGGCGCCAAAGTCCAGCACCACACCTACCGTGTGCTTTACCCCTTCGGCGGTGCGGGCAAAGTCGGCGGGGTTGAAGAGGAAGGCCAGCCACTCGTACAGCTGCTGCAGCTTTACCTTGAGCCAGTTCCACACCCCTTCGATGAAGTCGAACGCCTGCTGCACCACCTCGAGCACCGCTTCGAAGATCTTGCCGGCGATCTCGAACAGCACCGTGGCGATGCCGTTCACGATGGTGACCACGATGCGGGTGAGGCCGTCGATGGCCCACTCCACCCCGCTGCGGATGGCATTCCACACCGCTCCCCAGTCCACCCCCAGGAACCCGGCCGCCTCGGCGCTCCCGGCGGCGGCCTGCGGCGACGCGGCCTGCAGCATCACCAAACGCTCGCTGCGGTACGCCTGCACCTGGGCCACCGTGGTGTCGCGGTACTGCGGGTAGCCTCCGGAAAAGTCGATCTCCCACGCCGTCTCGTTCAGGGCCGCCAGGTCCAGCCGGTGGGTAAAGCCGGCGTGGCGCGGCGAGGTGAAGCGGTACTGCACCGCCCCCACCGCCTCGGCGCCGGCCTGGTTGATCTGCATGGAGCGCTGGCTGATCTGCGCGATGCTCTCCGCCGTCCGCTCGCGGTCCTTTGCGTCCAGCGGAAGCAGCGGCCGCCCGGAGGCGTCGCGGGCATCCAGCACCTGCCGCGCGTCGAGCGCCGCCAGCTTTGCCTGCAGCTGCGCGTTGGGCTGCACGGAGATCGGGGCACCGGCGGGCGTGCTGGACGTCTGCACCAGCAGCGTGGCCGCCGCCAGCGCCGTGGCCCGCTGGTGCAGCACCAGCCGCCCCGTGGGCCCCGTCTTGAGCCGTACCGGGTCCACCAGGCTCACCCGGTACGCGCTGCCGTCGATCCACAGCGTGGTGAGAAACGAGGCGTTCACCAGCACGTCGGCCCCGGCCACGGGAAGGCCGCGGTCGTCCACCACGGTGATCTCGGCGGCGTGGGTGGGCACGGAGGCCAGCGCCAGGTCCGGCGACGCCACCTCCACCGGGTCGGTAAACCACTGCTCCGACTGGGGAGACTGCCAGAACCGGTAGATGCGGGCGTCGCGGGTAACGGAGTATGCCTCGGAGTAGCCGGTCTGGGTGCGGCCGGTGGCGAACAGGGCGTCGCCGGCCCCGGCGTGCAGGGGAAAGAGCACCGACCACCCCTCCACCCTGCCGCCGGCGCCCAGCGCCTGCCGCGTGTAGCGCAGGTCGCCCCCCTCGTCCAGGGCGAACACCTCCACCCGCCCGTCCAGGCGCAGGTTGGCGTGCACCCGCGACAGCCGGGCGTCCTGCGAGGGATCCACCCGCACCCAGTCCTCGAACTGGATGCCGCCGCCGGTGGAGTGCTTGCGCTGCCGCTTGAGCCACAGCATGCCGGTGTCGCGCTCCACCGCGAACACGCACAGCAGGTCCGCGGCGTCGGTCACCACGGCCAGGTGGCTGGCCTTGCGCCCCAGCTTGCGCAGCCGCGAGGTGCGAAAGCTGTCTTCGGAAAACAGCACCTCGTCGTCGTTGCCGATGGCGAACAGCGCGGACTGCACGGGGTTGTTGGACGCGGTCGCCAGGTCCTTGACCATGGCCGGCTTGCCGTCGGGCCCCATCACCGGCACCCAGACGTCGCCGCCCCACTTCCTGGTGGCCGGGTCGTAGAAGTTGGCCGCCAGCCGCCCGTCGTCCAGCCGCACGTTGACGTAGATGCGCCCCGTGATCCCCCGCACGCCCAGAAAGCGGCGGATGACCTCGGTAGCGCCCGGCGGCGCGCTGGGCGTCTGCACGTACCCCACCCCGTCCGTCCA
>DASQBH010001579.1:0-5719 GCA_035635315.1 Longimicrobium sp. | reverse complement strand
GGGACGGAGATGCTCTACCGCGGCGAGCCGCTGGAAACGACGGTGCTCCGCATTCAGCGCGAGGTGCTGGACCGTACCGGCATCAGCATCTCCATCGGCGCGGCGACGGGACGAACGCTCGCCAAGATGGCGGCATCCGTCAACAAGCCGTTCGGCGTGCACATCGTTCCGCCGGGGGGCGAGGCAGAGTTCATGGCCCGCTTCGAGCTGGCCGACATCCCCGGCGTGGGGCCCGCGCTGGCGGATTCACTGCGGCGGCGCGGCGCCATCATGGTGCGCGACCTGCTCCCCATCAACCTCCCCACGCTGGTCTCCTGGCTGGGCGACGGGCGGGCCGAGTGGCTGTACCACCTGGCTCGCGGTGAGGATCACGGCCGCGTCACCGCGCGCCGCCCGCAGAAGTCCGTCTCGCACGAGCGCACCTTCGCCACCGACATCGCCGATCCGGAGGAGCTGGAGACGCGGCTGATGATGCTGGCGGTGGACACCGGCGCGTCGTTGCGGGCCGAGGGGCTGCGCGCCCGCACGGTGACGGTGCGCATCCGCTACAGCGACTTTACCGACAAGTCCGCCGCCCGCACCGCCCCCGACCCCATCGAAAGCGATCGGGCCATCTTCACCATCGCCCGCGAGCTGCTGCGCGGGCTGCTGACGCGGCGCGGCGGCGGCGTGCGGCTGCTGGGCGTGGGCGTGTCGAAGCTGGTGGGGGACGAGGAGGAGGATCTGGTGCTCTTCGACGAGACACCGGGCGGGCCGGAGACGGAGCGAGACCGCACGCTGGCGCAGGCGGCGGACCGGCTGCGGGGCCGCTTTGGCAAGGGCGCGCTGGTCCCCGCCCGCATCGTCAAGCGCGCGCCGAAGGACGGCACCCGCGGCCGCGGCGGCTCGCAGGAGTGAATTGCCGACGACTGCTGAAAGGTGAAGCTACACCTCATCTCCCGAGCCCAGTCATCCTGAGGGAGCGCACCACGCGTAGCGAGAGGCTCCACAGGAACTTGCGCGCGACCGAAGGACCTTCTCCCTGACACCGTGGGGCTGGGTTTCCGATGTGCAGCCAGCCTCTCGGCTCTGCCGGCAAGATCCTTCGGTCGGCGCCAAGGCTTGCCGGTTGGGCAGATCCAGAGCGGCGCCTCCCTCAGGATGACTGATTTTGTGGCTGGAGCATACGCAAGAGCCCGCGGAGGATCGCTCCTCCGCGGGCTCTTCGGCGTGGGGGACCGGCGGATCAGCCGATGACGAACAGTACGCCGCGCAGGCGCTTGGGGTAGCCGTCCATGGGCGGCACCACGCGCACCACGTCGCGCAGGCGGATCACGCGGCCGTCGGCGGCGCGCGCCCGATACTCGAAGGCATGGTCCCTGTCGCACGCCGTCTCCGACGCGCAGTAGCTCACCGCCTGGTCCGCGTCCGCCTCGTGCACCACCGTCTTTGCCCAGAAGCTGGTGTCGGTGATCCAGTTCTGCGTGGGATAGCCCAGCGCCAGCTCCGCGGACGGGCTGACGTACGAAAAGACGAACGTGGTGGCGTCGCACTCCCAGACAATGGCGTCCGGCGGCAGCAACTCGTCCGCGCGCTGGTTGAGCGTCTCCATCGAGTCGTCGTTGTCGCCGAACACGGCCTCGGCCTGGTCTTCCAGCGACAGCAGCTCCATCGTGCTCATATCGGTAATCTCCAGAGAGATGTTGGTCGGTTTTTTTGGAAATTCTGTCCTGCCCTGCGGCGGCCGCCCAAAGCGGGATCCGGACCATGACCGCCGAAGTCGCCGGAGCAGGACTGCAGCATGGCATGGTCGAGCAAGGCAAATCCTTGTTCCACAAATGTTTGCAAGGTATCCTGGAATCCATCCGCCCCGCCGGTTCGTCGCCGCGCCGGCTGGCACGGCCCCGAGACTCTGGGACGCGCCTGGTACTACATGTGGCGCCCGATCCCCACCTCAGGGCACACCCCCGGAAGTTTCAAAAGAGCTCAACGTCTCTGAAACACGCCCGTGCGGCGCAACGTAATCTCGCGTGCCCGCAACAACTTGCCGCCCGGCGCACAACGCGTCCGGCACCCGCGGGCAACCCTATCCACAGGAATCCATGGCATCCCGACCCGCACCGACCAGCACACGCAGCGTCAAACCGGCCCTGGTGGCGGGCGGCGTGGTGGCCGGCCTGCTGTTCACCGTGCTCCTGCTCTCCGGGAGCTTTACGCGCGTGGACAGCACCGAGCACTGCGTGCTCACCCGCTACGGCACGGTGATCAAGCGCAAGATGCCGACGGGGCTCAACTTCACCCCGCTTTCGGAGCCCACCTGCTTCGGGATGACACAGAAGAACTTTCCCGACAACGCGGAGGGCAAGGAAGAGATCCAGGCCACCACGGCCGACCCGGTTACGGTGGAGGGGGACGTGGCGGTGACGTGGAGCTACAACCCGGGCTCCATCCACCAGGTGTTCCTGGACAAACGCACCCCCGAGGCCGCGGAGACGGAGGTGCTGAACGCCGTGCGCGAGGGGTACCGCAACGCGCTGAACGCGTGGACGGTGAACCGCATCTTCTCCGCGGAGCGCGCGCGGCTTTCGGATGACGTTCGCCGGGCGATCCAGGCCAAGCTGGGCAACCGCGCCACCGTTCATCAGGTGTTCGTGCGCGACATCCGCATTCCGCCGCAGATCGAGCAGGCGCGCATCGAGGCGGCGCGGCAGGCGCAGGTGCTGGACCGCGCGCAGAAGCAGTTCACCATCGACAGCGTGAACGCCCGCGCGCAGCTGCTCAAGGCCGAGGCCGACGCCGCCGCCAAGGAGCTGGAGGCGCGCTCCTACGCCGCCAACCCCGCGCTGCTGCAGCTGGAAGCCGCCAAGGCCATGAGCTCCGGGCTGGCGCAGGCGTGCCGCGGGGTACAGACGTGCGTGATCGGCGGCAGCGTGATGGACACCTGGCAGCGGCCCACGCCATGATGCTGCTCGTTATCACCCTGGTGATCGCCATCCTGGCCGGTGGCGCGGTGATCACGATGGTGTCCGCGCAGAACCAGATCGCCTCGCTGCGCCAGCAGGTGGAGGCGCTGGAGCGCGAGCGGGCGCAGGACCGCGAGCTGCTGGAGGCGGTGCTGCTGGAAGACCCTGGCAAGGTGCGCCGCCTGATGGGCCGCCGCCCGGAATAGACGCGCGGCGAATGACGCAGAGACCCCCGGCGGGAGCCTTTCCGCCGGGGGTCTTCTGCTGATTCCGTTCTCCACAAGCACCGACCCCGCGCTCACCGCCTTTTACCGGATCCGCAAAGACAAACAGCGAAAGGTACAGAGGAACAGACAAAAGCCAGAGGAACAGAGACGAACTGGTTCCCTGTTCCTCTGGCTTTTGTCCGTTCCTCTGTACCCAATGCTTTTCCGGCCCGCTTCCTCTGCGTGAGACATGTCGCTTGCCGGACCGGGTATCATCTCCCCGCGCGGCGGCTCGTCACGGATGCCAGTTCAGGCCGACCTGGATGCGGTAGTGCGAGTACGGCACGCCGCGGGTGAACAGGCGGGTCTCGTCGCCCACTTCCGTCTCCGTAAAGGCGCCCATGGTGGCCTGCAGGGCCAGGAGCAGCGCCCACCGGTAGTTGTAGAAGTACTGAAAGCCGCCCCCCACCGTCAGCCCCCCACCCGACGTCATCGCGGTCTCCTCCAGCTCCTCGTCGTCCTCGCTGGTGACCACGCCGGAGATGGCCGCGTTGATGAACGGCCGCATGCGCCTGAACTCGTTGCCGAAGCTCATCCGCGCGCCCAGGTCCACCGTCACCGACTCGTAGTTCTCGTCCACCGCCGCGGGGTTGTCGGGGTGGTACTCGATAAAGCCGGCATCTACGGTGGCGTACAGCGCAGTGCGGTCGTTGAAGCCGTAGCCCACGGTGAGCCCCAGCCCCATCCCCCGCTCGTCGAACGTCTCCTCGCCCACGCCGTCCAGCCCCATGGGGGCCAGGTGCATTCCCAGCATCCAGCCGGCGTTTACGGATTCCTGCGCGCGCAGGGGCCCGGCCCCAAGCGCCACGCCCGCGAGCGCGGCAGCCACGATCGTGCGGATCATCTCGTTCCTCAAAAGCAAATGATGGGTCGATGTCGACGGATCAGCGGATCAGAAGCGCAGCCGCAGCCCCACGTCGGCGCGCACGTGGCGCACGCGCAGCAGCTCGCCGTCGGCCCGGCCGGCGCCGTGCTGGTAGCGCGTCCACAGCACGCCGGGGGTGAGGGTGAGCCCGCGCGCCAGGGGAAAGGCCAGCCCGGCGCCCGCCTCCCACCCGGCTTTCGCGTCCTCGCTCAGCGACCCGCCCCGGAGCTGGTGCAGGACGATTCCGGCCCGGATCCACGGATCGATGGGGATGAGCGGCGTGGGAACCGCCACGCGGACGCCGGCCGCGAAACCCGCGTCCGTCAGGTGCTCGCGCGTGCCCGTGCCGTCCCACGGAAAGCGGTTGCGCTGGTACGCCCCGTAGACGCCCACCAGGGGCAGCGCGTGCCAGGTGGCGGAGATCTCCGCCGCGGGGGCAGCCTCCGCGGCGGCCGCGAAGTCGCCGGCCGGTACCGCCAGGCCGCCGCGCGCCTCCACCGAGAGGGGGATCATGCCGGTCACCTGCGCCGCGAGCGGATGGGCCGCCGCGCAGGCGAGTGCCACGGCGGGCGTGCGGACGAGTCGGTGGATGAGGGGCATGGAGCGGGTCGGGAGCCGGATGCGCGTGCGGAGGAGGTGGTCCGTCGTGAAACGTTTGAGTGCGCCGCGGATGGACAATCGCGAAATCCATCCGCCGGGGCAAGAAAAAGCCGCCGGGCGCGAGGTGCGCCCGGCGGCCCTTCGAGCCATTCCGTCTATTACAGCCGGATGCCCACGCGGATGCCGAAGACCGGATCCGCTTCGTCCACGAACACGTGCTGCACCTCGCCGCCCACGGTGAAGAGCCCAAAGCCCACGTTCACCCCGCCGCGCACGCCGAAGTCCGTCTCCGTCTCGTCCTCGAAGATCGGGTCGTCGTCCGGCACGTCCAGGCGCGTCACCACCAGGGCGGGCACCACGTAGCCCGAAACCGACGGGCCGATCGGGATGCCCAGGCTGCCGCCGATGCCGACGCCGATGGGGATCTGCATGAGCGTCACGTCGTCCTCGGAAGCCCAGTTCACCTCGGCCACGGGACACACCGACACCTGCGGCCCGATCATCAGCCCCAGCGACGCGACCTCGAACGCGGCACCCGCGCGGTAGATGTTCGTATCGGAGTCGTCCACATCCTCGACCGACACCACGTTCACGCCGCCGAACACCGACAGCGGGCCGGACGCGTTGTAGGCCGCCTCTACGCCAAAGGAGTCGCCGCCGTCGGGAAAGTCCGCCCGGCCGCCGAAGTAGAAGCCGCGGTCCGACGACGGGTAGCCGGCGCAGATCTGCGCCTGCGCCGTGCCCGCGAGGGCGACCGTCGCCGCGGCCGCAAAGAGGAATGCCTTCTTCATCGCTCGTTCTCTTTTCGAACGGGTGACATGATGCGCAGTGCTGGATGGCACACTGCCGCAAGAGGTTCCGGCTGGGGCACGAATATGTGCCGAAGGGGCCGGGGCGTCAAACGATTTTTCGGAGATTCCTGGATCACTCGGCGGGACTCATCCTGCACCGACACACGCAACTATCCCCACCGCAACGGGTTGGATGCGGAACAACTGCTTCGGCGGATCCATCGTGCCGCTCGGCGAAATCCGCCGGATCCGCCC
>DASQBH010001578.1:0-5214 GCA_035635315.1 Longimicrobium sp. | reverse complement strand
ACGCCACTGCTGCGGTCCGTGCAGGTAAAGGCGGGGCGGGGCCAGCGGAAAAGGTTCAGTCGAAAGTAGTGATATTCATCGTAGACGTCGACCTCGCGCTTGAGCCGGGGTACGTGCGCGCGGTAAACGGGCGGATTGACTCCGTCCTGCCGGGTAAGGTGCACGACCTTGATGTAGATATATTTGTATTCCTGCTTTTCGGCGTTGCGCCAATCCCTCATCCAAGGGATCAACACCGGCAGCGTGGTGATGAAGGCCGCGCCTGCGCCAATGACTCCACTGATGAGCGCGATCAGTTCAGGGGACATTACCGTGGTTGAGCAAAGGTGAAGGGCGGGAGGGTATTATGAGAGCCAGCAGGAAAGCAGGATATCCGGCTTTCGGGTCTATGGTTAATCCACGCGCAGGCTGGATTCAAGGGTTTTAAGCGCTGAGCGGGACTTACGGCTTCGCTGAAGGAGGGAACACGACGAGAGGGCTCAGCAGACGTTCGCTGGGCCGCTCTCTCGGGTGGTGCGATGATCCAAGAGTTGGAGAACGGATGTGGTTGAGAAGTCGTGCGCCGCGGTACGTTCGCCGGCCCCACTGTGTGTGCGCCACACCTCCTATTTCGGCGCCGCCGTCTCCCTGCGGAATCGCATCACACCTACCGGGTGCTCGACGCGAACGCCCGTCACGACGTCGCCCTCGCGCAGGAAGGTGTAGAACATGTAGCCGTTCCCCGTGGCGAACCGGTCTTCACCGTATTGCGCCAGCGGGATGGGCGCTCCGCCGTCGTTGGACACCGTCAGGCCACCCGCGTCGGCCGTGGCGATCGTGAACGAGTTGAAGAAGTAGGTCGCCTCGGACCGATAGGTGCCGACGTATGCTTCTGCCGCTCCCTCGAACGCCGTGGGCGAGGGCCTGCGGTCTCCCAGCAGAGCCCCAACGATCCGCGTGACGATGGCCTCGGTATCGACGCCGCCCAACGTGTTGGACAGCACCACGACCGCCAGGCTGTCTTCCGGCAGCCAGGCGCCGAAGGAGTTGTACCCCGACGGGATCGCTCCCCCGTGGGAGTTGGCCGGGTGGCCGCGCATGGTCTGCAGCAGCACGCCGCTGCCGTAGCGAAGACGCGTGCCGTCCGTGAGCGTGGCGGGCGCGACGAGAGCCTGGTACGCCTGGGGGCCGAGGATGCGGCCGCCGTGGAGCGCCTGCAGCCAGCGCGCGACATCTCCCGCCGTGGACACGTAGCCGCTCGCGCCGCGATTCCACCACAGGTCTCCTTGGCCATGCCCCGGGCGGAGCCCCCCGGGCCCATGCAGATAGCCGCTCGTCAGCCTGGGGATGATCGCGTCGACGCGGTAGCGCCGGGTAGAACGCAGGCCGGCCCTGGGAAACACCTCGGCGGCGAGGTAGTCCTCCAGGCTCTTTCCGCTCACGCGCTCCACCAGGGCGCCGAGCAGATGATATCCGCTGTTGTTGTAGACCATCGCCGTACCCGGCTGGAACTCCAGCGGCAGCGTCCGGATGAGCTCGAGGATGGTGTCGCCGGGCGGGGGCGCGGGATACGACCGCTGCCAGATGGCCATGAACGCCGGGAGGATGGAGTATTCCTTCAATCCCGACGTATGGCTGAGCAGGTGCCCGACCGTCACCCGGTCGCCGATGTCCGCCCGCAGCGCCCCTGGCAGGTGCTTCACCAGGGGATCGTCGAGCGAGAGTTTGCCCTGCTCCACCAGCTGCATGACCGCGGCGGCCGTGAAGGTCTTGGCCTGGGAGGCGATGTCGTACACCGCGTCGGCCGGCGTGGGGACGTCCAGCTCCAGGTTCGCGCGCCCGTACCCCTTGAGAAGGAGCGTGTCGCGTCCGCGCACCATCGCCACCGACATGCCCGCGGCGCGCCCGGCGGCGATCTCCGCTCCCACGATGGAATCCACCACGTGCAGGACGTGGGCACGGTCCAGCGGGCCTGCCTGCGCCGTTGCTGGAGCGGGGATGCACGCCGCTCCCCCCACCGCCAGGGCCGTAATCAGCAGTCGGCGTACAGACAGGTGACGCATGGAAGATTCTCTTCACGTTGTGACTGATTCCGATACCCGATCCGACCAAACTGTCATCCTGAGGGAGGCGCCACTCCGCAGCTTGTTGAGTACGATGGGCTTTGGCGCCGACCGAAGGATCTTGCTCGCAGAACCGTGGGGCTGGATTTCAGCTGCACAGTTGGTCTCTCGACGACGGAGAGAAGATCCTTCGGTCGCGCGCAGGTTGTTGTGTGACTTCTGATTACACGTGGTGCGCTCCCTCAGGATGACACGCCTTTGACGAGGTTCAGCAACAGCCTCTCAGACAGGTGTTTTCCAGGTCGTTGTCAGGGGACGAGACACACGTATGCCTAGAATTTCTATGTATAACGGCCACACGACGGCCCCATCCCCGAAATCATCGCCTACTCCGCGCGCATCACGATCATGGGATCCACGCGGGTGGTGCGGCGGGCGGGGAGGTAGCTGGCGAGCGCGGCCACGCCCAGGAGCAGCAGGGGCACCGCGACGAAGGTGACCGGGTCGCGGGTGCCGATCCCGAAGAGCAGCCCGGAGAGCAGGCGGGTGGCCGCCAGCGCGCTCACCAGCCCCACCGCCACCCCCGCGGCCGCGAGCAGCACGCCGCTGCGCACCACCGTCGCCAGCACCGCGCCGGCGGGTGCGCCCAGCGCCAGCCGGATGCCGATCTCGCGCGTCCGCTGCGCCACCAGGTACGAGATGATCCCGTAGATCCCCGTGACCGCCAGCACCAGCGCGGTGACCGCGAAGACCCCCAGCAGGAGCAGGCTGAACCGCCGGTCGGAAAGCGAGGCGGAGAACACCCCCTCCAGGGTGCGAAAGCGCACCGGGAGCCCGGGATTGATCTCCCGCACGATCCCGCGGGCCATCGTGCTCACGGACTGCGGATCGCCGCCCTGGAGGATGATGTTGTGCGGTCCGCCCACGCCGCCGGGGCGCTGCCGGACGTTGGCGTAGAAGGTGGGCTGCGGCTCGGCGTCCAGGGACCGCTCGCGCACGTCGCCCACCACCCCCACGATCACGAAGGGGCGCAGGTCGCCGTCCATCCCCCCGTACTGGATCCACTTCCCGATCGGGTCCTCCCCCGGCCACTCGCGCTCGGCCAGCGACCGGCTGATGACCGCCGCGTGCGCCGTCTCGGGGGTGTCGCGCTCGTCGAAGAGGCGGCCGCGGACCAGGGGGATCCCCATCGCGGGAAAGTAGCCGCCGCTGGCCACGCGATACAGGGCGTCTCCCGAGCGGCCGGGCTCTCTGATCAGGCGCGAGAGCTCGTCGAAGTCGCGGACCACCTCCGCCCGTTCCACCTTCGCGAAGGAGCCGCTGCTCCCCTCCCCCTCGTTCCCCAGCGGAAGGATGTTCACCGACCCGACCGCCGCGACCCCGGGGATCTCCGCCAGCCGCGCGAGCAGCTCTCCCTGCAGGCGCATGCCGCGCGACCGCTCCTCGTCGGTGCCCGGCCAGGGGACCACGACGTCCATCACCACGGCGCCCTCCGTGCGGTATCCCGGGTCCACCGCCATTAGGCGCAGGAAGGAGCGGGCGAGGAGCCCGGCGCCCACCAGCAGCACCAGCGTGAGGGCGACCTGCCCCACGGCCAGCGCGGAGCGCACGCGGTTGCTCGCGGCGCCGCCGGAATGTCCGCGGGATTCCTCGGCCAGCGCGCCCCACACGCTGCCGTCGGAGGCCCGCAGCGCCACGATGAGCCCGATCCCCGCCGCGGCCAGAACCGACACTCCGAGGGCGAAGAGGAGGGCGGCCGCATCGACGCGCACTTCGCCCACGCGCGGCAGCCGCCCGGGCTCCAGCGCCAGGAGCGCGCGCATCCCCACGAAGGCGAGCGCCACCCCCAGCGCGCCGCCGGCGAGCGTAAGCACCAGCGACTCGCCCACGAACTGCCGCACCAGCCGGGCGCGCCCCGCGCCGAGCGCGCGGCGCACCGCCAGCTCCCGCCGGCGCGCGGCGGTGCGCGAGAGCAGCAGGTTCACCACGTTGGCGCAGGCGATCAGCAGCAGGACCCCCGACGCGCCGACGAGCACCAGCAGCGTCCGCCGCACCCCGCCCGTGATCACCTGGTGAAGCGGAACGGCCGCCGCGCCCTCGATCATGGTGTCGTCGCCGTGCTGGCGCTTGAGCGCCCGGGCGATGTCGTGCAGCTCGCGCGACGCCGACTCCGGCGACACCCCCGGGCGCAGCCGTCCCACCACCTGCCAGTTGTGCCCGGTGCGCGTGGCGTCCGTCATGGAGCCCTGCGGCCGCCACAGCTCCGCCGCCCCGGGAAACTGGATCCCCGGCGGCAGCACCCCCACCACCGTCAGCGGCTGGTCGCCCACCCGCACCGTCCTGGCGGCGAGGTCGCGGCCGGCGCCCAGGTGCTCGCGGCAGAACGCGTCGCTGACCACCGCCACGAGCTCGCCCGTGCCGAACTCCTCCGGCAGAAAGGTGCGCCCCAGGGCCGCGCTCACGCCGAGCGCGGCGAAGAACTCCGACGAGACCCGCGCCACCGGCACCCGCACCGCGGTCTCACCCACCAGCACCGGCGCGAAGCCCGACGCGTGCTCCGCCAGCGCCGCAAAGCTCCGGCTGCGGTCCTTGACGTCCACGAAGTTGGGGTGCGAGAACTGTCCCTGCCCCCCCTCCGTGTCCACCTGGTAGACGGCGACCAGCCGGTCCGGCTGGGGAAAGGGAAGGGCGCGCAGCAGCACCCCGTTCACGATGCTGAAGATGGCCGTGCTGGCCCCGATCCCCAGCGCCAGCATCAGCACCGTCAGCAGCGCGAACCCGGGGCTGCGGAGGAGCTGGCGCAACCCGAACCGCACGTCCTGGCGCAGCTCCGCCAGCCATTCCTCGCGGCGCACGGAGCGATCTCGCCTCATCGCGATGTTCATGCACTCCCTCTCGATGGCGTCGTAGTCCCCGAACTCGCGCGCTGCCTGCTCCCGCGCGGCCGCCGGGCTCATCCCCGCCGCCTCCAGGTCGCGGCTGCGCATCAGGAGGTGAAAGCCCAGCTCACTCTCCACCTCCTCCTCGACGCCGACGCCCAGGATGCGGCGCAGCCGTTCCCTGCCGCGGCCGAATGCGCCCGCGCCCTTCACCCGAGTGCCCCGGCCGGGCTCGGGGGGCCGAGCAGGACGCGCGAGACCGCGGCTGCGAACGTCTCCCATTCCTCCGTCCG
>DASQBH010001577.1:0-10004 GCA_035635315.1 Longimicrobium sp. | reverse complement strand
GCCGCAGGCTCGACGAGCTGTCGGTTTCACGCGTCGCCGCGTGGGGGGCGGCCGCGGGCCTGCTGGTGGGCGCAATTCCGTTTGTTCTCGGGGACCCGAACACTGAAATGCCGGTGTGGCTGCTGGCCCTCGTTGTGATCGGCTCCATTACGCTGTTGAGCGCGGCGTCGGCCGCCGGTTCGCTGGCGCTGGCCAGAACGGGGGAGAGGCGGGCGCTGCTCCGCGCCGGTGCGGATCCTCACCGCACGCTGATGGACGCACAGGGACGGGACAGGGTGCCCGGTTTGGGAACGCGCGAGGTGGATCCCGTCTGACGCGGTGGATGAGAGGGTGTCGCCAGACCTCCCACGCGAACTGTCATCCTGAGGAAGGCGCCACTCCGCGACTTGCTGCCATGATGTATTCTGGCGCCGACCGAAGGATCTTGCGCGCAGAATCGTAGGGCTGGATTTCCGCTGCGCAGCCAGCCTCTGGGCGACGGAGAGAAGATCCTTCGGTCGCGCGCAAGCGATTGTGGTACTTCTGATTACGAGCGTGCGCTCCCTCAGGATGACACGCTGCTTTTCCCGACGTTCAGCCACACCCTCTGAAGCGCAGGACGAACGACGGAGGCGCGCCGTGGGCGCCCACAACCGGAGCGTCCCGGGGTACTTGCGGGCATTCGCTTTGCATGATAAAGTACTTCACGATGCGGGCGCTGAGGCCCGGATCTGGTAAACCGCGGGACTCTACAGGAGGCGATCATGGACGTTGGCAACATCTTCAGGCGCTTGCGTGGCGCGGCGGGGAACGCCGTCGTATGGGGGGGCGCCTGGGCCGCGTGTGCGGCGGTGGTGTTCGCCGCGCTGAAAGTCGCCGGCGTCCTCGGCCCGTCGGTCATCTGGCTCGACGCGATCATGGTCGCCGCCCGGTTCGGGTTCATGGGAGGCATCGCGGGAGGAGCATTCTCCCTCGTCATCGGCCTGCTGTATCGGGGGCGGCGCCTTTCCGATCTCAGCGCGGTGCGCTTCGGCATCCGCGGGGGGATCATGGCCGGCCTGTTCGTGCCGGCGTTCATGACCGTGGCGCGGCTGCTTTCGGGGGATACGTTCCTGCCGCTGGAAAACCTCCTCACCAACGGGCTCATGGCGGCGGCGTTCGGCGCCGTCGCGGCCGGCGGTTCGCTCATGCTTGCGCAGCGCGCGCAAACCCTGCTTTCCGCCGGGGGGCAGGATCGGCTCCACCGTCTGGGGGGCGGGAATCCCCTGGAGTCGGTGGAGCGGGCGCCCCGGCGAAGCAACGTTCCCGCGTGACGCAGTGCCGCGGATCAACGGCAGCGGCCATCCGCCCCCGCGAGGTTCTGCCTGCTCGCGGGGGCGGATCACGGGTACGTCCATTTCTCGCTGCCTTCGTCGTCAACGCGCTGATGCTGCTCGCCGTGCCGGCGGGCATCCTGCCTCGACGTGCGGGCGCGAAAGGTGACCGTCGACACCGCGGGCGTGGAGACCGAGGTGCCGATGAACGACTGGGTGGAGATCGGGGTCTTCGCCCCGGCGGAGAAGGGTGAGACGTCAGGCCGGCCGCTCTACCTGCGGAAGCACCGCATCCGCTCCGGCGGGCAGACGATCACCGTGATGGTGCCCCGCAGGCCCGCCCGCGCCGGCATCGATCCCCATCACCTGCTGATCGATCAGGAGAGGCCCGACAACGTCGAGGAGGTGGAGGTCGTGCGCTGAAGGCGAAGCCGGGCGTCTATCTTCGGGAATCATCCGTGTGCAAATTCAGCCGGCGTCACGCGTTCAGCAGGCGAGCACGCCCGAGCCGTCCCCATCCGCCTCCACCCGCCCCTGCCATGCCTGCTCCCGCGCGCTTCCGGTTTGCCTCCCGCCGCCTGGCGGCTGCGGCCGTGCTCCTGGCGACCATGGCGCTGCACGCGGGGGGACGGTCCGCCGCCGGCATTGCTGAGTGCGACCCGCCCACGCCCGTGAGCCTGGCAGAGGGGCCTGGTCCCACACCCGTGGAGCTGGAGGTGGTCGGCCGCGTGGCCCGGCTCTCCGTTTCGCCGGCGGGGCGGCTGTGGCTGACCACGTACCTGGGGAACACCTACCACGCCGACAGTGTGGGCGGGTACTGGCGCTACGGCCCCATCCAGGGACCGGACCCCGACAGCACGATGGCGAGGTCCCACCCGCTGGACGCCGTCACCTTCTTTACCCCCGACACCGCCTTCATCTGGGGAAGCATCTACAGCGGCGAGATGATGGACGAGGGGCTGGTGCTGCGCACCACCGACGGCGGCGCCACCTGGGACTCGGTTTCCACCGGCGGCGGCGGAGGATGGAACCACGATGCGGTCGCCACCCCGGGCGGCGAGGCGTGGATGAGCGGATCCAGCGGCCTGCTGCTGTACACCGCCGACTACGGCGCGTCGTGGACGGTGCGCTCGCGGCCCTTTCGCTCGCAGCTCATCGCCATCGACATGAGCCCGGGCGGCGTGGGGCTGGCCGGGTCCATCAGTGAGGGGCTGCGTATCACCCGCGACGGCGGCATCACCTGGCGGTCCATCGCCACGCCGCAGCGGCAGGGCCGTTATCCGCCCCCGCCCGCCGAGGAGGACGAGGCGGACGACGAGGAAGAGGTGGAGGTGGCGGAGGACGAGGAGAGGATCGAGATCATCGAGCTCGATTCGGTGACTGAACCCGCCCCCTTCGACACCGTCGTGAGCGGAGTCTCGGTGACGGTGCCCGAATCGATGGAGAGCGAGGAGGATTCGCTCAAGGTCGTCTCGCCGTTGATGGGCCGGCGCGCGGCCGCGGACACCTTTCCCAGGCCCGAGACGGAGCACGGGCAGGACCGCATCGACCGGGTGGGGCTGTTTCGCGGCCGCGCGGTGATCACGCAGGGCGGGCGCGTCTTTCACTCGGCGCTGGATTCCATCGACTGGCAGCCGCTCCCCGGCGACTCGCTGGTCTTCTTTGCCGTGAGCCGCGACGGCGCCGAGCTGGCGGGGGTCACGCGCGACGGGCGGCTGGTGCGGTACGACGCGGCGCTGCGGCCCACCCCGGTGGCGGGAGCGCGGATGCTCGCGCGGCCGCTGGACCTGGTGGCGCAGCGAGGCATCCTGTACGCGCTGGACGATCAGGGCGCCGTGTACCAGGCGGATGAACGGGGATTTCGCCACGGCTACCCCCTCACGCGCGCACACCCGCTGCGCGCCCTGGCGTCCGTGCGCAGGGAGGGGGTGCGGCTGTGGGGCACCACCGCCAACCACGTCTACACCTCCGACGACCACGGCCGCAGCTGGGCCCGCCGCGGCGACGTGCCGTTCGCCATCCGCGACTTTGCCGTGCGCGGCACCGACGAGCTGCTGATCTGGGACGGGCACGGCAGCAACGTCCTGTTCGATGCGCGGACCGGTGCCTCCCGGACGGTGGAGAGCCTGAACGGCGACGACGTGATCGGCGTGGTGCGGCGCGACAGCCTGTGGGCGGCGTTCGGGGGAAGGCAGTACGAGAGCGCGGGCCGGGTGGAGGTGTCGCGCACCTTCTTTCCCGGCGAGTTCGCGGGGACGCGTCCCGACGGCTTTGTTTCCGTGTCCCGCGACCGCGGCGCCACCTGGACGCGGGTGGATACCTGGCGCGGGAGCGGCGTGGCGCAGCTCTGGATGCACCCGGACGGCGGGATGGTGCTGTTCTCCTGGCTGGGCTCCGTACGCGGCGTGACGAGGAGCGGCGCCGGGTGGTCGGGAGAGACGCTGCACACCGCCACGCGGTCCCGCGCCACGCCGTACGTGGAGCAGCCGCTGGCGGCGTACTTCACCGACGAGCGGCACGGCTGGGTGAGCGGCAACATCCACAACGTGGGCTTCCGCGCCTTCCGAACCGACGACGGAGGCCGCACCTGGCGCGGCACCGGGCGAAGCGGCTTTCCCTTCGTGCACCTGGAGCCGTTCGGGGCGGCGTACCTGGCCAGCACGCCGCGCGAGGTGTTTCGCGTGGAGGGCGACGCGCGCACGCCGCTGTACGCCGCCCCCTGGCCCGGCGAGCAGTGGGAGTGGCCGGTGAGCATGGCGTCGCCCGCCGGCGACAGCGTGCTCGTCGCCTCCTTCGATCGCGGGATGATGATGGTGCCGGCCACGGGCGGTGCGCCGCGCTGCCTTCCCGCACGGGTGCGGGTGTTTCCGCGCTCGATGCACTGAGGTTGGCGCGCACCGGGTCAGCGGTCCGACAACATCGAGGAGGTGGGGATTGAGCGCTGAGGGCGCGCGACAAGGGGATGCGGGAGATTCGAACGAGCCGACCTGGGACGAGCTCTACGGCGTGTGGTCGAAGGTCTGCCACACGCCGGGGGAGGACTGCCAGCAGTGCATGCAGACAGCGCGGAAGCGCGTCGCCCGCAACACGCCGGACGACTGGGGAGGCGCTGGCCGATACCGAGCGGAGGTCGTTCGTCGCGACCGTCTTCAAGCGCCACCCGGTCCCCGGGCGGCTGCTGGCCCCAATGGTCCGGGCCGCGGTAGTGACGCGGAATCCGAGCGCCGGCCGGTGGTTCATCACGCCCTGCGTAAAGTCCCTGGGCGCACGGCGGGTGCTGGAGCTGCTGCGGTACCTTGAATCCCGGACCGATGCTTCCGTAATCCACATCCCGCTTGCCTCGGTGCGGGAGCGCGACCCGAAAACACGAAGGCGCGGAGAGGATTCTCTTCGCGCCTCGCGTCATCTTCGGGATCCGCCGCTGATCAGGGGGCCAGGCGGACGTCGATCCACTCTTCCTTGTCGGCGGGGTCGTAGCTGTAGCTGAGGCGGAGGACGTCGCCGTGGCGCACGTCCATGGGCTCGACGAAGAAGTAGATGGGGACGAGCCAGTGGTTGTCGGGCGCGGACTGCCACGCGTCGGTGGAGTGGGTCACGCCGGGGCTCAGCTGCAGCTCGAAGTGCACGGCGATGCCGCTCAGCACGCCCTTCTTGTGCACCGGGACGTCCGCGGTGCCGTGCACGCGCGCGTCGCTCAGCGCCGTCAGGTCGATGTCGATGAGCGGCGCGGTGGGCGCGAGCGGCTCCCAGCCGGCCACCTTTTCCCGGTCCAGCCAGTGCGTGAGGAGCGCGTTGCGGTCCACCGAGCCCAGGGGCGTGAAGTCGATGCCGTACCACCCCTGCCACTGCCGCAGGCACTCGGGGGTGAAGACGAACTGGCCCAGCTCCTTCGGCGGCACGATGACGGGGGTGCCGAACACGCGCACGGAGCCGGGGACCACGCGCGCATCCGGCTTCAGCAGCCGCTGCCGCGCATCCACCACGATCTCCAGCACCTCTTCGGAGAGCGGGCTGTTGCCAAAGGTCTCGGTCACCAGCACGTCGGCGCGCTCGGGGAGGTCGATGTCCGTGGAGTAGCCCGCCACCAGCTCGATGCGGTCCGCCAGGCCGTTGGCGGCGAACAGCTTCTGCGCGATGGGGCCCACGGGGCCGGCCTCGATGGCGTAGACTTTTCGCGCGCCGGCCCGCGCGGCGGCCATGGCCAGGATGCCGGTGCCCGTGCCCAGGTCCACCACCACGTCTCCGGGGCGCACGACGGCGGCGATGGCGTCCAGAAAACGCTGCGTGCGCGGCTGGTCGTTCAGCATCCGCGTGTGGAGCTGCACAACGGTCGCGTCGAGTGTGGTCACGTCGGGTGCGTCAGGGATCGGGAGATGTGTCCGCCAGCGTTGCCGCTGCACGGACGGGGCCGCATCTTGGCCGGCGAGCCGAACCTATCCCCCCCGAGCAAGGTGCAACAGGTGCGCGAGCTGACGACTGCGTTGATGCGGCGGGTGCCGGATTCCTACTCCCCGTTCTACCGGGCGCGCGGAATCTCCATCAGCAACGATCTGGCGAGGGCGCAGCACGCGGCGTACGCGGACGCGCTGCGGGCCGCCGGGCTGCGGGTGCACCTGCTGGACGGCGACGAGGCGTGGCCGGACTGCGTCTTCATCGAAGACCCCGCCGTCGTCCTCCCCCCGCGGGCGCTCATCGGCCGGCTGACGGAGCACCGCGAGGGCGAGCCGCCGCCGGTGGAGGCCGCGCTGCGGCAGTGGCACCAGACGCAGGCGCTTCCGCCGGATGCGCGGCTGGAGGGCGGCGACGTGCTGCACGTGGAGGACACGACGTACGTGGGCCTTACCGCGCGGACCAACCAGCGCGGCGTGGATGCCCTCCGCGAGTTCCTGGCACCGGCCGGGCGCCGCGTGGTTGCCGTGCCCGTCGACAAGTACCTGCATCTGAAGACGGCGGCCACCTACCTGGGCAACGGCGTCCTGGTGGCCGTGCACGACTTCGACGGGGTGGACGCGTTCCAGGTGGACGAGGTGATCCGGACCGACGAGGGCGAGCCGGTGGCCTCCAACTGCCTGCGGGTGAACAGAGACCTGCTGGTCGTCGCGGGGAACCCGCGGACGGAAGCTCGGTTTCGCGCGTTCGGCGAGCGGCACGGCGTGCGGGTGGTGCCGCTGGAGATCTCGGAGTTCGAGAAGGGCGAGGGGTCGCTCACCTGCCTTTCCATCGTCTGGTAGGGGAGAGCGGAGGGCGGATTGCCGCGGCGCGTCGGTCCGCCTACAATCTCCAGACACCCGGAATCAAAAGGTTTTTCCCGTGAAATCCGCCTCCCGCACGCGCATCGACATGCCTCGTCCGCATCGCATCCCCTCGTCGTCCACCTCCCGCCGCGTGCGCCGGACGCTGGCGGCGGCGCTGCTCGTCATCCCCACCATCCCGGCCGCGGTCCAGGCGCAGCAGGGGCCGCTGGACGGGCTGGAGGCGTACGTGGAGCAGGGGATGCGCGACTGGGAGGTCCCGGGGCTCGCCCTGGCCATCGTGAAGGACGATTCCGTGGTCCTGGCGCGCGGGTTCGGCACGCGGACGCTGGGGCGCGACGAGCCGGTGGACGAGCACACGTCGTTCGCCATCGCGTCCACCACCAAGGCGTTCACGGCCACGGCCATCGCCATGCTGGTGGACGAGGGCAAGGTGCGCTGGGACGATCCCGTGTCGATGCACGTTCCCGGCTTTCAGCTGGCGGAACCCGGCCTGAGCGGTGAGCTGACAGTACGCGACCTGCTGACCCACCGCACGGGGCTGCCCACCAGCGACTTTCTGTGGTACGCGTCGGGGAGCAGCACGGAAGAGATCCTGCGGCGGATGCGCTTCATGCGGCCGTTCGCGGCGCCGCGCTCGCGCTACATGTACAACAACAACGCGTACATGGTGGCGGGGCAGGTGGTGCAGTCGGCGTCGGGGATGCCGTGGGGCGAGTTCGTGCGGCGGCGCATCCTGGAGCCGCTGGGGATGCGCGAGACGCTCACGGGCTTCGTGGGGCTGGACGCGCGCGGCAACGTCGCTACGCCGCACGCGGAGGTGGACGACGCCATCCGCCCCATCCGCTACCTGAACTTCGACAACATTGGGCCGGCGGGGTCGATGAACTCGTCCGTGCACGACGTGGCGCGGTGGATCCGCTTTCAGCTGGCGGGCGGCGAGTGGAACGGGGAGCGGCTGGTGAGCGAGGCGCAGCACCGGGAGATGCTGACGCCGCAGTTCGTGATTCCGCCGGCGCAGTACTACCCGGCGGCACGGCTGGCGCGGCCCAACTTCACGGCGTACGGGCTCGGCTGGTTCATGCAGGACTACCGCGGGCGCAAGCTGGCGATGCACACGGGGAGCATCGACGGGATGACGGCGCTGGTGGCGATGGTGCCCGAGGAGCGGCTGGGGCTGGTGGTCCTCATCAACCTGGACCACGCGGAGCTTCGCCACGCGCTGATGTACCGCATCATCGACGCGTACCTGGGCGCGCCGCCGCGCGACTGGAGCGCGGAGCTGCGGCCGCTGTACCGGGGGATGGAGGAGCGCTCCGAGGCCGCGCGCCGCGAGCGGGAGTCGCGGCGGGTGCAGGGCACGCGGCCCTCGCTGCCGCTGAGCGCCTACGCCGGCACCTATGCGGACCCGGACAGCCTGGCCGGCCGCGTGGTCGTGCGGGTGGAGGACGGGCGGCTGGTCGCGAGCGCGGCGGGGGGCACCATGATGGGCGCGATGGAGCACTGGCACTACGACGTGTTCCGCGCCCGCTGGGCCGAGGCCTCGATGGGCACCAGCTTCTTCACGTTCACCATCGACCCCGAGGGCCGGGCCGCGTGGGTGCGCGTGGACGGCCGCCAGCTGGCGCGCGAGGCGGCGCCTGCGGCGACGCAGTGATTGGCCTCGACGGAGTCAACGGAGTAAACGGAGTTTTCCCGCGGCGCATGGCGAGTGAGGCGCGATCGGCTGCGTGAGAGGGGATCACCAACTCCAAAAGCAACGCGTGACTTCCTGAGGGAGCGCCACACGGAACCGTCTGTCACACAATCGCTTGCGCGCGACCGAAGGACCTCCTCCCGGCCACGTGGGGCAGGATTCAGGGCGTCGATCCAGCCCCGCGGTTCCGCAGGCGAGGTCCTTCGGTCGGCGCCATGGTCTGTCGTGCAGGAGAGTGCAGCGCGGCGCCTCCCTCAGGAAGTCATCTGTCGGAGCCGATGTCGGAGCCGAACATCGTAAGCAGCCTCTCAGATTTACGAATCCATTACATCGGGTGCTGGCACAACCGGGCCCCTCGTGTTTAACCTGAATGGGGCGATGATGAACGTCATTGCCCCATTCCCCGCCGATCCCCCGCCCGCATGAGCCTGCTTCGCCGCTCGTCGCGCCTCGCCCCCGGCTCCGCCCCGCTGATCGGGCTCCTGCTGCTGATGCTGGGGCTCTCGTCCGTGCTGGCGTACCAGGCGCTGGACGCCGCGCGCTCGGAAGCGCGGTCGGCGGAGCAGGCGCTGCGCGGATACGCGACGATGGCGCGGTCGGAGCTGTCGCGGCGCGGCGACGAGCTGCTGGCCGAGCGGCTGGCCGCCGCCGGCGCGGCGGGATGGGGCGCGGCGCAGGCGCAAAGCCAGCCCGCCCGGGCCCTGGCGGAGATGGAGGCCGCCGTGCGGCGCGCGATGCGCTGGTGCGCCTGCCCGGACGCCGTGCAGGGCGTGTTTCGCGTGGATGCGGAGGGTGCCGCGCGGACGGTCTCCACGCGGGGGATGCGGGCGGAGGTGCGGGGGACGATCACCGCGCTGGCGCCCTCGATCGATGGCGGCACGGGGGACTCGGTGCGGATCCGCGAGGCGCGGACCGCGGGGGGGCGGCACCTCCTCGTCTACCAGACCCGGCGGTCGGCGGACGGTACGGCGCGGGCGTACGGGTTCGCGCTGGACCCGCGGCGGGTGGCGGGGCCGGTGGTGGCCGAGGTGCTGGCGGGTGCGCTGCTCCTTCCCGCCACCCTGCGGCCGGGGATGACCAACCGCAACGCCATCGCCGTGGTGGTGACGGCGGCGCCGGGGGAGGAGGTGTACCGCTCGCCGGCCGCCATGGGCCGCGACGCGCACTGGATGGACGCCAAGGTGGGCTCCATCGGGCCCGAGGCGCTGCCGGCGGGGGCGGTGGTGGAGGAGCTGGGCGGCGTGCTGGCGGGGCTTACGGCGCGCGTCTCCGTGCGTCCGGACCTGGCCGCGGGCCGCGTGGACGGCGGGGCGCCGGAGTCGCGGTCGCCGCTGCTGATGGCGGTGTTCGGGCTTACGCTGGCGCTGTTCGGCATCGCCGTCGTCCAGCTGCGGCGGCAGCAGGAGCTGGTGCGGCTGCGCGACGACTTTGTGAGCGGCGTGTCGCACGAGCTGCGCACGCCGCTGGCGCAGATCCGCCTGTTCGCCGACCTGCTGGAGTCCGGCCGCCTGAGCGACCCCGCGCAGCGGGCGAAGTCCGTCCGCATCATCAACGAAGAGTCGCGGCGGCTCACCTACCTGGTGGAGAACATCCTGCACTTTTCCCGCGCCCAGCGCGACGCCAGCCGCCTGTCGCCCACTCCGGTGGAGATGGGCGTGCTGGTGCGCGAGGTGGTGGACGGCTTTGCCCCGCTGGCGCACCACGTGGAGTTCGCCACACGCGTGGAGCCCGGTGTGGTCGCCCGCATCGACCGCGACGCCTTTC
>DASQBH010001576.1:0-2573 GCA_035635315.1 Longimicrobium sp. | reverse complement strand
GGTCTTTTCGCGGTGTTCGGGTGGGTGATGGTCGTGACGACCATCGGTCTGCTGGCGGTACCGTGGAGGTGGCATCGTCGCTTCGCCGCCTGGTCGGTCCCCCACGCGACCCGCAACATGAGGCTTTTTGCGCTCGGGTCGCTCGCCGTCGGCGTCTTCGTCGTCCTGTCGGTCGTGCTTGGGCCGGGCCTCGAACGCTGGAGACTCGCACTCGCATCGTAACGCGCGGCAGCCGGCAGGTGCGCCCCGGCCACGTCCGCCTGGCGTGAGGCAGCAAAGCTCGAGGGCGTTTGAGAGTCCGTTCGGTGCCTGCCGCTTCGTTACCCTGGCTGTCCCGGGTCTATGCCCGCGGCCGTAAAAGGGCTAAGCTCAGTCCGTAGTTCGGTGTCAGTCACCCGCAGGCCGCTCGAACACCTACGATGGCCGCATGAAGGACTTGAAATATTTCGACCCGCACCGGCGCGCGACCTGGCTGGAGCTGTTCTTCGACCTGATTTTCGTCGTCGCCCTGAGCGACGCCGGCGAGATCCTGGGCGAAACGCACGACGGCCACATCGCGCCGGAGCAGTTTCTGCACTTCGTGCTGGTGTTCCTGCCGCTATGGTGGATCTGGGCGGGCCACACGATCTACGCCAATCGCTTCGACACCGACAGCCGCCGGCACCGGCTGTCGACCCTGCTGATCATGTTCCTGTTGATCGTGATCTCGGCGCAGATCCTGGGCGCCCGGAACCATGACGATTACGCGTGGGCCGTGGCCTGCTACTGCGGGGCGCGGCTGATCATCGCCGCGATGTACTTCGTCTCCAGGCGCAAGCACAACGACCCGGGTGGCTTCGCGACGCAGGTGGGCACCGTGTTCTCGATCGGCGCGGCGATCAGCCTTTCCTCGATCCTGCTGGAGCCGCCCTGGAGCTACCTGGTCTTCTATGCCGGGATCGTGTTCGACATGGCCGCCCTGGTGCTGCTCAACCAGCGGCTGCATGTCGTGCCGGCGCACACGCCGCATCTCGTCGAGCGGGTCGGTCTGCTGACGATCATCATGCTGGGTGAATCGGTGCTCAGCATCGCGGCGGCACTGGCGGACATCACCTGGAATCAGTCCAATATCATTGCCGCCGTCAGCGGATTCGTCATGGTGTCGGCCATCTGGTGGATCTACTACGACAGCTTCCCACTGCTGGAACAGCGCAGATTGACGACCGGGCACTCGATCCTCTACTCGCACTTCTTCCTGTTCATCGGCCTGGCGATCCTGGCCTCGCTGATCCGGCATGCGATCCTGGGCGACCTCGACGCGAATGACTTCCGTAAGCTGGCCGCCGCCGGCACCGTGCTGTTCTTCCTGGGCAAGCAGTACGGCTACTACATGGAGGTCCCCGAGTTGCGGCCTTACCTGCTGTCCAACACCGCCGCCGTGTTCGCCCTGACGGCACTCGTGCTGATGTTGCCGCTCGGACTCGAGGGCATGCTGGTGGGCATCACGGCGACGATGATCTGCTATGTGCTGCTCAACTTGCGCTACCGCCACCTGGTGCGCGGCGGGCAGGTGCCGGCCTGAGCCGCTGCCTGGTGCGCACCGGCGTGGCGCGCGCCCAAGCCAGCTTGTTCAGCGGCTAGCGACAGACTGGAGAACGGCCTCAAATCACCGGCAGCGTGCGCGGCTTCGGCCCTCGCGGAAAAGCCTGGTCGATCCGCGACAGCTCGGCGCTACTGAGGCGAAGGTCGCCAGCGCCGGCGTTCTCCGCCGCGTGCGCGGGTGACGAGGCCTTCGGAATGGTGAAAACATTGGGCCAGCGAAGCAGGAAGCGCAGCGCGACCTGGCGCGGTGTGGCGCCGTGGTGCGCGGCGATTTCCTGCAGCACCCTGCCGCCCGGCGTGTCCGGGCCGGGAAACTCGCCGTGCCCGAACGGGGCGTAGGCGACGACCGCGACGCCGTGCGCCTCGCACCACGGGATCACCGCATGCTCGATCGCCCGCTCTTGGAGGTGGTACAGCACCTGGTTGCACGCGAGGTGACCCCTGCCCCCGGCGCGCCAGGCTTCGTCGAGGTCCTCCTCGTCGAAATTGCTCACGCCCCAGGAAAGGATCGAGCCGGCTTTGCGCAGCTGCTCGAACGCGCCGAAGGTCTCTTCAAGCGGATACTGGCCGCGCCAGTGTAGCAGATAGCAGTCCAGACGGTCGGTCGCGAGCCGCAGCAGCGAGCGCTCGCAGGCGAGGATCGTGCCTCTGGCCGATGCATTCTGAGGCAGCACCTTGTCCACCAGGAAAACCTCCTCGCGCCTGTCCCGGATCGCCTCGGCGACCAGCAGCTCGGCCTCGCCATACATTTCCGCAGTGTCGATATGCGTCATGCCGAGGTCCAGGCCGGCGCGCAGCGCGGCGATGGCAACGGGACGAGCCGCGTCGTCGAGGTACCAGGTGCCCTGGCCGACCACCGGGACCTCGCGCTGCGCGAGGCCGAAGCGACGTTGTTCCATTTTCCCACTCTATGGCAGCTTGCGGGCAAGCGCGTCGATGCCTCGATCGGCGGCGGCCAACTGAACAGGTCCGGACCGCGTTACTGCGAGACC
>DASQBH010001575.1:0-2281 GCA_035635315.1 Longimicrobium sp. | reverse complement strand
CTTCAATACCTAGGGATGGCGCTCGGGCCCGACACCGCAGGATGCACGGGCGGGCCGGCATACCCGCATATGCTCCAGTGGCTGTGTCCTTGAGACGGAGATGAATGACCATGGCATTCACTGATCCCGATCACCTGGTGCTGTTCAAGCTCGAAAGGGCGGCGGAGTCGCTTCGTGCAGCGGGAGCCGCGGCGTCCCGTTCGACACTGGTGTTCATCGGCTTCCTTGCGGCCAGCGGATTAACACTCCTAGCTCCAGAGGCAGGTACCCAGATCGAGATCTCGGGCGTCAAGCTGCCAAGTCCATACGTGAGCGAAGTCTTCCTGATCTTGGGCTGCGCGGCGCTCTTTCAGCACTATTCCCTGCTGTTCGCCGAGAAAGTCCTGCGGCTGAAGCTCGAAGAGCTCCTGCACAGCGCCGGTGGCTCCAGGTTCGACGAGTGGTACATGCGCCATCCTTCGCTCGACCACTTCCATGGCATCGTGGCCGAAACCGTCTCCCTCCGCACGTTGCGGGTCTCCAGAGTCTCCCAGACGCTGCTGTTCCTCGTGACGGCGCTGTTGCCGATCGTGGAACTGGTGTTCATAGGCCGGCGAACGTCGTGGTCGATTGACTTTGTCGTCACGTCGATAATCTGCCTGCTGCTGCTCGGCTGGTCGCTGACCCTTTCAATGGATATCCCGGCCGCCGATGGAGATCAGGTGCTCGCACGCCTTGCAGCGGCCCCCCAGCCCATTGCCGACGTCAGCCACTGGGTGGTAGGACAGATCCTGCTGGTGGGTGGTATGGTGCTCTACACAGGTGCCCTCGTGGCAGAGCTGCTCGGCTGGGATAAATCACCTGGCCCTGGGCTCTTGCGCCAAATGGGCATGACTTCGGGAGCTGTACTGCTGGTTCTTGGGATACTCGTCCTTTCCAGTCGCAAGACGCCGGCGAAGCGTGCGCCGGGATGATTCGCCGACAACTCGCCCCCCGGTGGTACAGACCCGTTTCGCAACGAAGAAAGGGCGAGGCACGCGGCCTCGCCCTTCTGGCGTTCATCCTCCACCCGACCGCGATCAGTTCGACGCCACGTCCCCGCGGCGGCGCAGGCCGGAAAAGGCGTCGGCCAGCTTGACGGTGTAGGTGCCCTCCGCCTCGGCGGCGCGGCGCAGGACGGCGCGGATCTGCTGGCGGTCGATGGAGCCGGCGTCGTACCCGGCGGCCAGCAGCGCCTGGATCACGCCCTCGGTGTGGACGCGGCTGCGCTCGTACACGTCGGGGTAGATGCGCAGCTCGTCGCCCTCGACCTCCACGGGATCGTAGCGCAGGGCCAGCGGCACGGGGGCGCGAAAGGTGGACCAGCGCGTGGTGCCCGAGCGGCGCAGGATTCCGTCGATCTCCGCCGGCGCCACGGTGGGCTGCGCGTGCTGGTGCAGCAGGCGCGCAAGCTCGATCACGTCGCGGTTGCGCATCCGCACGCACCCGTGGGACGCAGCCTGGCCGATGCTGGCCGTGTCGGAGGTGCCGTGGATGTAGTACAGCGGCGCGAAGAACAGCTTTACCCGCCCCATGGGGTTGTTGGGGCCCGGGGGGGTGAAGCGGGCGTCGCGCGCCCACTCGCGCCCCTGCGGCGGGCGCCACGACGGGTTCCACTCCGCCCGCTCGATGGTGAACGCGCCGTCCGGCGTGTCGTGCCCCGGCACGCCCACGCTCACGCGCCAGGTGCGGAGCACGCTGTCACCCTCCAGCACGCGCAGGCGGTTGGCGGGGATGTTGATGTCGATCCGCAGCTGCGCCGGCGCGGCGGACGCGGCCGCGAACGTCAGCGCCAGGGCGGCGGCAAGGGACTTCAGCTTCATGCGCGGGGACACTTCAGGAAACGGTGGGTCGACGTGTACGGTGCGGCGGGACGTACCCGCGGCGCCGGCGCGGGGTCCGCTCCGCGCCCGTGGAAGATAAACGCGTAACGGCGCAGCGCACAGCGGTGCATCCGCCGCGGCACGGGGGCGGCGGGACCGTGCGCGTTGTCCGCCGGGGTCCGGCGCGCTAGCTTCCACGCTGCCCCACGAGCCTCCTTCCGGCGATCTTCATCCAGCGTCATCCACCGTTCGTGAGCTCCCGAAACCGTTCCGCCCCCAGGTCCCGCGCCCGCCCGCGCGCGCCCCAGCCCGCCGCGCCCGCCCCCGCCACGCCGTGGCGGGACGTGGTGCGGCCGTGGCACGCGGCCGTGCTGCTGGCGGTGCTGCACGCGATGCTCGCGCTGCTCATGCTGGACCCCTCGGCGCACCACGGCGGCGAC
>DASQBH010001574.1:0-8811 GCA_035635315.1 Longimicrobium sp. | reverse complement strand
GGGCCGGATCAGAGCACCGAACCAGCCCCGTCGTTTCTTCTGGCGAGGTCCTTCGGTCGGCGCGCCGGGCTCCCGGAAAGGGCCGAGTTTACTGCGGCGCCTCCCTCAGGAAGTCACGCACTCTATTTTCGGATTCGGTATGACATGACACGGTTTGCCGAATCCGTATCCGAAATCTTTTCGCGGATCAGGTCATACGCCCATCGCTGCCCCTGACGGAATCCTTCATTTGATGACGCCCGGCTGCTCCGGACTGCCGCCGCGGTTCCTTGCCGACGCCATGCTGGGCCGGCTTGCGCGCTGGCTGCGGACGCTGGGCTTCGACACCTTCTACGATCCCGCGGTGCACGACCCGGGGCTGGTCGCGCTGGCGGCGGCGGAGGGGCGCGTGCTGCTTACACGCGACCGGCACCTGGTGGAGCACCTGCGGCCCGAGCGCGCGCTGCTGATCGCGGAAGACACGCCGCTGGACCAGCTGCGCGAGGTAGTCGCCGCGTGCGGCCTGGCGCCACCGGCGGCGCTGTTCACCCGCTGTCCCGTGTGCAACACCGGGCTCCGCCCCGCCACCCAGGACGAAGCGGCCACGCTGGTGCCGGAAGCCAGCCGCGGCCTGCCGGGCGCCGTCACTCGCTGCCCCGGCTGCGGGCGCGTATACTGGGAGGGATCGCACACGCGCCGCATGCGCGAGGCGCTTTCCCGCGCGCTGCCCGGCTGGGTCTCGTAGATCAGCCACGGACTGCGGCTTCATGGGGTTGATGACAATCGCCCCCATCTGTCATTCCGAAGGAGGCGCCGCGCTGCATCCAGCCCTACCTGAGTCTGTGGCGCCGACTGAGGAATCTACTCTCGGCCTGCTGGTGGCCCGCCGCAATCGCTCTGGCCTTGCCCTGGTCGACTCCGGCGAAGGATCAGGATGCCGCGAGTTCGGTGGGTTTGAGGCAGGCCACCAGGTCGGGCGAGTAGATTTCTCAGTCGGCGCCAGACTATCTGCCGTCGGCGGGACCAGTGAGGCGCCTCCTTCGAAATGACAGACGCAGGCTCTGTCGGGAAGATTCCCGTTAGCTCCCACATGCCCCGCATCCATCCCGCTCCGTGACCCGTCCCGAACCGATCATCCTGAGCTGGAGCGGGGGCAAGGACAGCACACTGGCCCTGGCCCGTCTGCGTGAGGACCCGCGCGTGCAGATCATCGGCCTGCTGACCACGGTGACGGCGGGGTACGACCGGGTGAGCATCCACGGCGTGCGGCGGGCGCTGCTGCACGCGCAGGCCCATGCGCTCGGCGTGCCGGTGCACGAGGTGACGCTGCAGCCGGATAGCTCCAACGAAGCGTACGACGCCGCGCTGGCCCGGGCGCTGGGCGAGATTCGCGAGCGCCAGCCGGCGGTGCGGCGGGTGGCGTTCGGCGACATCTTTCTGCAGGACGTGCGGCAGTACCGCGAGGAGCGCATCGCGGCACTCGGCTTCGACGGCATCTTTCCCCTGTGGGGCGAGCCGACCGACGCGCTGGCGCGGGAGGTGGTGGAGTGCGGCATCCGCGCGCGGCTGGTCTGCATCGACACGCACGCGCTCTCCGCCGCGTTCGCCGGCCGCGCGTACGACGCCGCGCTCCTGGCGGAGCTCCCCGCGTCCATCGATCCCTGCGGCGAGAACGGCGAGTTCCACACCTTCGTCGCGGACGGACCCGGCTTTCGCGCCCCGATCCCGTACCACGTTGGCGAGGTGGTGATGCGCAACGACCGCTTCGCCTACTGCGACCTGATCCCCGCAGAAGAGCAACGGAAAAGCTGACTTCCTGAGGGAGCGCCACGTGAGCCCATGCGGACTCCACTGCAGATGGCGCGCGACCGAAGGATCTCCTCTCGGCCGCCTCGAAGCTGGATCTGCGGCATGAAGCCAGTTCCCGGGTTCTGCCGGCGAGATCCTTCGGTCGGCGCCCATACTCCCTCATCAGGCAGAGCCCAGCGCGGCGCCTCCCTCAGGAAGTCACGCGTATATTTCCGGATTCAGCGTGAGACACAATGCAGTAGATGCTGGACTCCACACCGGGCCAACCATGACGCAGACACCCGCTCCCACGCTCGTCTTCATCATCGGACCGCCCGCCGTGGGCAAGATGACGGTGGGGTACGAGCTCGAGCGCCGCACGGGGCTCAAGCTGTTCCACAACCATCACACCATCGAGCTGGTGCTGCGCTTTTTTCCGTTCGGCTCGCCGCCGTTCGGCCGGCTGGTGGAGGAGTTCCGGCGCAGGATCCTGGAAGAGGTGGCCGACAGCGATCTGCCCGGCCTCATCTTTACCTACGTGTGGGCGTTCGATCAGCCCGGCGACCACGCCTCCGTCGCGCGCCTGGCAGACGTCTTTGCCTCGCGGGGCGGGCGCGTGGTCTACGTGGAGCTGGAGGCCACGCAGGAGGAACGCCTGCGCCGCAACGAGACCGAGTTCCGCCTGGCCGAAAAGCCGTCCAAGCGCGACGTGGCCGTCTCGCGCCAGCGGCTGCTGGAGCACGATTCCGTCTACCGCCTCAACTCCGGCGGCGAGTTCGACGGCCGCGCCGACTGGCTGCGCATCGACAACACGGCCCTCTCCGCGGCCCAGGTGGCCGAGCGCATCATCGGCCACTTTTCTCTCCCCCGCAACGACTGCAACCGGATGACGCATCACGCCGCTGGACTGCGGGGGGTCCGGAGCCGTATTCTAGCAGAATGACCCTCGACGTCAGCGCCCGGCGGGACGCGGACCTCACGCCCCAGGAACGGGCGCTGGTCGCCGAGTGGCAGGCGGACGCCTTCGGCGGCCAGACCTGGGCGGCGCGGTACGAATGGGCGCCCGCCGAGTGGCGCCTGCTGCTGCGGGACGGGGGCGAGCCCGTGAGCCACCTGAAGATCGTGACGCGGCTGGGCTCCGTTGACGGCGTGCCGGTGCGCCTGGCGGGGATCGGGAGCGTGATGACGCCCACCCGCCTGTGCGGCCGCGGCTACGCCTCCGAGCTCATGCGCCGGGCCGCGGACTTCATGTTCGGCGAGCTGGACGTGGAGCTGGGGATGCTGTTCTGCCTCCCGCGCCTGCTCCCCTTTTACCGCGGCCTGGGGTGGATCGAGGCCGGGACGGTCTGGATCGGGCAGCCCGCCGGCCGGATGCGCTGGCCGGAGTCGGCGATGGTGCTGCCCCGCCCCGGCGCCGCGTGGCAGGACGGCGAGCTGGACGTGCGCGGCCTGCCCTGGTGAGCGGATCCACCCGGGCCCGGCGCGCCGGCCGACCCACATCTTCCCGGAAAGCCAGGATGAGCAGCCGGTACCGCATTTCCGTTATCACCATGGGCGGCCTCGCCCTTGCCCTGGCGCTCGCCGGAGCCGCGGGCGCGCAGGGCCGGCCGGGCGGCGCATCGACCACCCAGACAGAGACCGTCGTGACCACACGCGCCACGGGAACGTTCCAGGTACAACTCGCGCCGCAGGAGACCGCGGCCGCCATCGGCAGGATGTCCATCGACAAGCAGTTCCACGGCGACCTGCAGGGGACCAGCAAGGGCGAGATGCTGGCCGTGCAGGGCGGCGTGGAGGGCTCCGCCGGCTACGTGGCGCTGGAGCAGGTGACGGGAACGCTGCACGGCCGCACCGGCACCTTCTACCTGCAGCACACGGGGACGATGGACCGCGGCGCGCCCTCGCTTTCCGTCACCGTGGTCCCCGACTCCGGCACCGGCGAGCTGACGGGGCTCACGGGGCGGATGAACATCATCATCGAGCCCGGAAAGCATTCGTACGAGTTCGACTATTCCCTTCCCGGCACCTCCTGAAAGGTCCGATCCCCATGCCGGAACCGGTGGAGGCCAGCGCGACGGAAGAGTTTCCCGACGACGCCGAGTACGGCTGGTGGCGCGACACGCACCCGGACGGCTTCATCCTGGCCGTGCGCACGCGGTCCGCGCCGCTGCTGCACAAGGCCGGCTGCCCCGAGGTGGACCGCGACGTCCATCCGGGACGGCTGCGGGCAAAGGGCGCGCGCCAGATCTGCTCCGACACCAAGTCCGCGCTGCGGGCCTGGGTTGCGCGCGAGCTTCCCGCGGACGGCAAGCTGGTGGACCGCTGCCCCAAGTGCGGACCCTGATCCGCGCCCCGGGCGCCCCCTGGTCCTGTTCCACGTAAGGACTTTCATGCAGTGGGACGTGTTCATCACCCACACCCGCGATGACGCGGCCGACGTGGCGCGCCCCCTGGCCACGGCGTTGCGGCGGCATGGGCTGGGCGTGCTGCTCGACGCGCAGTCGCTCGCCCCCGGCGACAGCGTGCGGCGGCGGGTGGAGGAGGGCCTGGCCCGGGCCGGCTGGGGCGTGCTGGTGATCAGCCCGCATCTTCTCCAGGGGGAGGGGCCGCGGGCGGAGCTGGACGGGCTGCTGGCCCGCGAGATCGGCGGGGAGCGGGTGATCCTTCCCGTCTGGCACGGGGTCACCGGCGCGGACGTCGCCCGCCGCGCCCCGCTGCTGGCCGCGCGGCTGGCGATCGGGACGGAGGGCGGGATCGACGCCGCGGGCGAGGCCGTCCTGGCCGCCGCGGGGCGCCCCGGCGACGAGCCGCATCGTACGGCGCTGCCGGCCATCTGGCGGTCGATGGTGGAGAACCCCGGCTTTTCGCTCACGGAGGTGCACCAGCACCTGGCCCAGCCCGAGTCGTACGCGGGGCAGAGCATCGGCGGGTTCGTGCTGCGGGAGCTGGTGGGCGTGGGCGGCTCCGGCGCGGTGTTCCGGGCCATGCACGCGGCGCTGGGGCGGCAGGTGGCGCTCAAGCTCTTCTTTCCCTTCGCCGACGAGCACGCCCGGGTCACCGAGGCCACGGAGCGGGCCGTGCGCGGCATCTCCTGCCTTCGCCACCCCGGGATCGCCGCGTTGCTGGACTACGGCTACGTGCGCTTTGGCATCGGCGCGGCGCCGTACCTGGCGTACGAGCTGGTGGACGGCCAGCCGCTGCCGGCGTGGAGCCGCGCGCTGCAGGACGAGTGCGATGCATCCGGCGGGCGCGCCCTGCTCGCCCGCCGCCTGGACGCCGCCATCGCCGCCGCGCAGGCGCTGGAGGCGGCGCACGGCTGTCACGCCGTCGACGGCGTCGAAGGTGGCGCGGCGGGCGTGCTGCACGGGGACCTGAAGCCGAGCAACGTGCTGGTGCGCCGCGACGGCGAGCAGCCGGTGCTGCTGGACTTCATGATGCCCGGCATCCAGCACCTTGCCGCGGAGCGGCTGGACCGGTGGAACGGCTGGGAAAAGGACATGGAGGGGCTGTACCAGTTCCACGTCCCCGTCCACGCGGTGATGGGGGCGCCCGGGTACGTGGCGCCGGAGCTGGAAGCCGACGGCATCGTCACCCCCGCCAGCGACGTGTACGCGCTGGGCCGCATCTTCCACGACCTCTTCTGGCCCGACGCCCCTTCCCCGCGCTCGACCGAGGGCGCGGAGGCGGAGGTCGGCGCGCTGGTGGCGGCGATGACGGCCGCGCGGCCCGGCGATCGCCCCGCCTCCGCCGCGGACGTGGTGTCGCGCCTGCAGCGCATCCGCGCCGCGCACCCGGCGCGCGCCCGCTCCGGCGCGTCCGCGCACGCCTGACCCCGCCCGCCGCCCGTGCGGCGTTCCCGTTCGACCGACGTTCGGACGATGGACTTCGCGATCTCCTCCCCCGGCATGACCCTGGCCCTGCTCCCGCTCCTCACCGCCCTCGTGCCGCTGGTGCTGTGGATTCTGCTGGGGGGCACCTTTGCAAGGAGAGATTCCGTGGACCGGCCCAACCGCATCGCACAGTGGTACGGCTACTCCGTGTGCCTGGTGGCCGTGGTGGTGCTGCTGTTCACCCTCCCCGGAATGGTGAACAACCTGTTCACCCTGGCCAACCCGCTGCAGGGCGAGAACGACTTTGGCCCGGCGCTCTCGTCGTTCGAGGCGTACCGGGCCACGCACCACCAGTCGCCGTACGTGGACCCCACCGAGCGCGAAGCGGCCCGCCGCACGCCGCCCACCGACGCCGAGCTGCGCACGCGCTACCAGGCGCTCCGCGCGGACCGCATCGAGCGCAACCGTTACCAGGCGCAGCGCTCGCTGGTGAGCGCCGCGCTGCTCAGCCTGTTTGCCGCCGCGCTCTTCCTGTTCCACTGGCGCTGGCTGCGGCGGCTGGACGCCGCCCCCGTCACCGGGGCGGCGCCATCCTGATCGTCGTGGAGCACCGCGCGCCCGCGGCCGGGGAGCGCGGCGTGGAAAGGCATTCCCCCGGACGGAGGGAGATGCGATGCGTCTGCTGCTTCCGCTTCTGCGCGGGCTGGGCGCCGCCGGCTGCACGCTGGCCGCCGCCTGCGGATTCGACGGCGTCACGGCGCCCGCGCTGCTGACCGCAGGCGAGGTGCAGGGAACCTATCTGGTCTGTGAGCTGCGCTTTACCCCCAGCCAGGGCGCGCTCCCCCCGGCCGACGTGCTGGGGGCGGTGATGGTCGCCGATCCACCGCCTCCGCTGGCGCCCCCCTCCCTCACGCTCGGCGGCGCCGCACCCGGCTTCGAGCTGGCCTACACGCGCCGCCGGGACGGCACCACGCAGCGCCTGCACGGGGAGGTGGAGTTCGGCACCGGCTCCGTGTTTCTCTACGTAGGCTCGGGGGGGCCGAGCGTGGTGCCCTTCGAGGCGCTGCTGCCGCCCTGGCACCTGGACCTCGTCTTTCACGCCGCCACCGGCCGCCTGACGGCCGGCGAAGAGGTGAGCGCGTACAGCGTCCACCGCCGCGACTACGCGGCCGCCACGGGGGTGGACGAAGACGGGCTGCGCGATCGCATTTCCGGCCACGTCACCGCCGTGTTCGCCCGGAACGGCTGCGGGTGAGCCCGGGGCTCACTTGTGCGCCCGCGGGCGCGGACCGAGCTTGCAAGGATGCGCCAGCCTCCCCCCTCCACCGTTCCCGCCCCGCCCCCGGACGTCGCCGGCGCCACGGCCGCCGAGCCCGCGTGCGAGAACTGCGGCACCGCGCTGCTGGGCCGCTACTGCCACGCCTGCGGCCAGCCCGCCGAGCCGGCCGCCACCACGGTGCGCGGCTTCGTGCGCCAGGCCGCGGAAGACGTCACCAACCTGGACTCACGCATCCTGCGCACGCTGGGGCTGCTGCTGGCGCGTCCCGGACGGCTTACCCGCGAGTACCTGGACGGGCGGCGCATCCGCTACACCAAGCCGCTGCAGCTGTACCTGGGCGCCGCGGCGGCGTTCTTCTTCGTCAACGCCTACCGCCCGTTCCTCAGCTTCGACCCGCGCACCGGCTGGGTCCGCAGCACGCTCATTGCCGCCGGCGCCAACGCGCAACTGGGGGAGGAGGGGCGCGCGGCGCTCACCGCCCGTGGTGTGCCGATGGAGGTGTTCCGGGAGCGCTTCGAGTCGGCGGTGACCGGGTACCTGCCCACGCTGCTGGCGGGGCTGGTGCTGCTCTTCGGGCTGATGCTGTACCTGTTCTTTCCGCGGCGCCGGGGCTACGTGGAGCACGCCGTGTTCGCGCTGCACTGGAGCGCGTTCTACCTGCTGCTGATGATCGTGGACCGGCTGATTCCGCAGGGCGGCGCCGCGCCCAACGTGCTGGAGGTGGGGGTGCTCCTGGCCGGGGGCGTGTACCTGGCGCTGGCCATCCGCCACGTCTACCAGCCGTCGTGGCCGGCGACCGTCCTCAAGACCCTCGGGCTGCTGGTGATCTACCAGGGACTGATGAGCCTGTGGATGATCTCGGCCATCGGCTTTGCCTTCCGGATGCTGCTGTAGCACAGAGAATCCCGAACCTGCCCAACCTGTCATTCTGAGAGGGTGTCGAGAAACCGGAATCATGAACCAGTCATCCTGAGGGAGCCGCGCGCAAGTCCTTCGCTTTGCTTGATCCATGGCGGCGACCGAAGGACCTTGCCAGCCCAAGCCAGGGGCTGAATCTGTGCCGACGAGCCTGCCCCACGATGTCGGAAAGAAGGTCCTTCGGTCGCGCACAAACGGCTGTGCAGGTTCAGGTTACCGCGGGGCGCTCCCTCAGGATGACTTGCCTTTGCTTTCAGGGGTAAAGAAGGTTTTTCGACACCCTCTGAGGGAGGCGCCGCGCGCTCTCCGTCCTGCTGGAAAGCCCGGCGCCGACCGAAGAATCTCTACGCTGGGCGGCAGAATCTGTCCGCCGGAAGCGGTTCCGGACGCCGCCGGGCAGGCGTTCCGGGCGTGGAAGCGCCCGCGACACGCATCCATCGTCCTGGCGATCACCGATCACCAACCCCGTCGAGCACCATGGCCCAGGTCACCATCAGCGCATCCGCCGACGTCCAGGCTCCCCCCGCGATCGTGTACGGCGTTCTGGCCGACTACCACGAGGGGCACCCCGGCATCCTCCCGCGTCCGCCGTTCGGCGAGCTGGTGGTGGAGAGCGGCGGCACCGGCGCGGGCACCGTCTTTCGCGTGACCACGCGGCAGGGGCTGGGGATGATCACCTACCGGATGGACGTCACCGAACCCGAGCCCGGCCGCCTGCTGATGGAATCGGACCGCGATTCCGACCTCGTCAGCACCTTCCGGGTGGAGCCGGTCGCGGGCGGGCATTCGCGCGTGACGATCACCACGAAGTACACGCGCGGCGGCATCCAGGGCTTTCTGGAGCGCCTGCTGCTGCCGACGCTCGCCGGCCCCATCTACCGTAAGGAGATCGCCAACCTGGAGCGGGTGGCGCGCGAGCAGGCCGGCCGCTCGCCCGGCTGACGGCGTTGCCGCCGCTCACGCTGACGCTGCTGATCGCGGTCTCCGCCGCGCTGACCCTCTGGGCGGAGCACCGGG
>DASQBH010001573.1:0-2074 GCA_035635315.1 Longimicrobium sp. | reverse complement strand
AGCGGTCGGGGGAGAGGGCCCCCGCGGGTCGCGAAGGTCCTTTCCGTCCACCCCACGACTGCAGTTCTCCCCCCCCTTTCACAAGGGACGAGCGCGGAGGACGGGTGTGAGGGCCTACTCCACCTGCCCCGTCAGCCGCTCGTACACGCGGCGACGGATGCGCGTCATGTCCGTGTCGATCTTGGGCTCGTAGACGCGGTTGGTGAGCAGCACCATCCACGTGCCGGTGCGCGGGTCGATCCACAGGGCGGTGCCGGTGCTGCCGGTATGCCCGACGGCGTAGACGTCCTTGCACGCCACGTGGTCCGGGACCTTGCCCTCGCGGCAGTACGTCACCCAGCCGAGCGCAAAGCTGCCGGCGCCCGGCTGCGGGCGAAGGAACGCGTCGATGGTCTCGCGGCGCAGGACGCGGACGCCGTCCAGCTGGCCGCCGTTGGCGATCATGGCGGCAAAGCGCGCCAGGTCCGCGGCGGTGGTAAAGAGGCCGGCGTTCCCGGCCAGGCCGTTCAGCGCGCGCCCGACCTCATCGTACGACCCGCCGCGGTACGGCTCGCCGGTGCTCAGGCGCAGCGTGGGCGCGCACCGCGGGCACCCGCGCGGCGCGGCCATGCGCGTGGACGTCATCCCCAGCGGCACCCACACGCGGCGACGCAGGTAGCTGGACAGCGGCTCGCGGGCGGCGCGCTCGGCCGCCGTCCACAGCACCACGAAGCCGATGTCGGAGTAGAGGATGTCCTTTCCCGGCTCCAGCGCGAGCGGACGCGTGATCAGGTAGCGGCGGGCCGCCTCCGGCGTGGCGTCCTGGTTCATGCCGAAGGCGCCGGCGCGCGTGCCGGCCGTGTGGCTCAGCAGCTGGCGGATGGTGACGCCGCGCCCCTTGCCGCCCGCGAACTCGGGAACGTAGCGCGAGACCGGATCGTCCAGCCGCATCCGCCCGTCCTCTACCAGCAGCATCACCGCGGTGGTGGTCGCGACGGCCTTGGTGAGCGAGGCCAGGTCGAACATCGTCCGCGCCGCGTCCACCGGCTCGGCGCCCTCCGTCCATCCCACGCTTCCCACGGCGGAGCGGTAGACTTCCTGCGATCCCACGCCCACGACCAGCGCCGCGCCGGGAAACCCGCCGCGGTCGACCTGCTCGCGCACCTCCTCGTCCGCGGCGACGAGGCGTGCCTGGTCAAAGACGACCGGCGCCTCCGCCGCGCGGCGGGCGGCGACGCCACCGTTGGGACCCGCGGCGTCGCTGCAGCCGGCGACGTACAGCGCCAGGCCGGCCACGCCCATCCGCGTCGCCCGCCAGCCGCCCCGTCGCCGTGCCGTCCCCTCGCGCTGCCGCATTCCGGATCCTCCGATTCGGTGTCGAAGCGTACGGGTTGAGCAAGTCGCGTTCCCATAATCGCTTGCGGAGAAAACGTTTGACTCGCTCCGGCGCATCGGCGGGGCAGCCGGAGCGGGTGGACGTGCCGGGTTTGACGCGGAGAGCGGAGACGCGGATTATGTCCGTCGACCGGGATCAATCCACCCTCAGAGGCAAAGAATCCGATGAAGCTCCGCGTCCTGTCACTCGCGCTGGCGGCCTGGGGGCTGCTGTGGAGCACGCCCGCGCACGCGTGGGACGAGCTGGGCCACCGCGTGGTGGCGCGCATTGCGTGGGATCACATGACGCCGGCGGCCCGGCAGCACGCCATCCGCCTGCTGCAGTCCGCGCCCCCCGGCTCCGGCATCGCCGAGCTGATGCCGCAGACGGGGACGATGGAGGAGCGGCAGCGCGACTGGTTCGTGATGACGGCGGTGTGGGCGGACATGATCCGCGACCGTGAGCACGCCGGCGCGCGCTACGCCCACGCGGACTGGCACTACGTCAACTTCTTCTGGGAGGTGGGCCCCAACGGCGCGCCGCGCGACCGGCCCGACGTGCCGCGCGCGGGCTTCCTCATCGACCAGATGGAGCGCATCGGGCAGACGCTGGGGAACGCGTCCCTGCCGGACTCCGCCCGCGCCATCGACCTGATGTGGGCGCTGCACCTGGGCGGCGACTCGCACCAGCCGCTGCACAACAACGCGCGCATCACCGCGG
>DASQBH010001572.1:0-11001 GCA_035635315.1 Longimicrobium sp. | reverse complement strand
ATCGGCTTAACTGCTTGACTTCCTGAGGGAGGCGCCGCGCCTGACTCGCTGCTACGAAAGCAATTTGGCGCCGACCGAAGGATCTCGCCGGCAGCACCCGGGGGCTGGATCGGTGCCGCGTGGCCAGCCCCGCAATCGCCGAGACGAGGTCCTTCGGTCGCGCACAAGCGGTTGAGCAACTTCAAGTTCCGGAGGCGCGCTCCCTCAGGAAATCAATCCCTGGATATCTGAAAGACCAGATTCTTGAACACACTCTGAGGGAGCGCCGCGCGAAACCGGCGAACGGCACCGCGGTTGGCCCGCGACCGAAGGACCTTCTTCGGGCACCGCCGAGCTGGATTCAGCGCGTGAATCCAGCCCCGCGGTTCTGCCGGCGAGGTCCTTCGGCCGGCGCGCACGGTTCGCGGCACCAGAAAGTTCAGCGCGGCGCCTTCCTCACGAAGCCAACGGCGGTGTTTCAGCTTCGTGGCTACCGGCCGCCGCCCGGCGTCTGGCGGCGCGAGCGGAACTCGCTGCCGGGGCTCCAGGTGGGCCAGGTGTCGCCGTTCGCCACCTCCAGGCCCACGCCGAAGAGCAGGCGCGTGTCGTCCACGATCCCCGTCATGTCCCAGTCCGGCTTCACCTCGTCGCTGGGCTTGTGGTAGTCGTCGCGGATGTAGGCGCCGCGGACGCGCTCGCCGTAGCCCGGGTCGGGGTTTTCGTAGTCCGTGCCGGGAAAGAGGAACGAGAGCGCGGGGACGCCGCCGCGCGCCAGCTCCAGGTGGTCGGCGCGGTAGAAGTAGCCCTTTTCCGGTTCCGGGTCCGGCACCACCCGCCGTCCCTGCCGCGCGGCGTGGGCCGCCAGCAGATCCTCCAGCGAGCTCTGGCCATGGCCCAGGCTCACGATGGACCGCGTGCGCCCCCACGGGTTCATCGCATCCATGTTGATGTCCGCCAGCGTCTTGTCCAGCGGGATGACGGGATGCGTGGCGTACCAGCGCGCCCCCAGCAGCCCCTGCTCCTCCGCGGTAAAGGCGACGAAGACGAGCGTGCGCCGCGGCGCGGGGTTCATCGCCCGGTACGCGCCGGCCATTGCCAGCATCCACGCCACCCCCGACGCATCGTCCAGCGCGCCGTTGTAGATGGAGTCGCCGTCCACCGGCCGGCCGATGCCGAAGCTGTCCCAGTGCGAGGTGAACAGCACGGCCTCGTCGCGCACGGCGGGGTCGGAGCCTTGGATGCGCGCCACCACGTTGCGCGACTGTACGCGGCGCACGGCGTTGCGCACGCGGAAGCCGGCGGTGCCGCCGATGGACACCGGGCGGAACTCGCGGGTGCGGGCGGCGCGCTCCAGCGCGGCGAAGTCGTGGCCGCCGGCGGCAAACAGGGCGCGCGCCGTCTCCAGCTGGATCCACCCCTCCACCGGCGCGTGCCGCGGCCCGCCCTCCACCTCGAAGCGCTCGCGGACGTTGCCCTGCACCACGCTCCACGGGTAGCCGGCGGGGCCCGTCTGGTGCACGAGCAGCACGGCCGCCGCGCCGCGCTCCGCCCCCACGTCGAACTTGTAGGTCCAGCGCCCGTAGTACGTCATCGCCGGGCCGCGAAAGACGCCGGGGTCCAGCCGCGTGGTGTCGCGCGGGTCGGGGACGGGCGGGTCGCCGATCAGCATCACCACCGTCTTGCCGCGCACGTCCAGCCCCTTGAAGTCGTCCCACCCCAGCTCGGGCGCCACCACGCCGTAGCCCATGAAGACGATGTCGGAGGGGGCGACGGTGACCAGGGTGTCGGGGCGGTGCGACCACGTCACCATCTCCTCCAGCTGCCGCCAGGGAAGCGTGGCGCCGCCCGCCCGCACCGTCGCTTCCACGCGCGAGGTGGTGCCGATGAGGGGAACGCGCTGCAGGTAGCTGCCGTCCGGCATCCCCGGCGCCAGCCCCATCTCGCGGAACCGCCGCGCCAGGTACTCGACGGTGGAATCCTCCCCCGCCGTGGCGACGGCGCGCCCCAGGAATCGGTCCGACGCCAGCTCGCTGATGTCGCGCAGCAGCCCCTCCGGCGTGATCGCCGCCGCGCCCGCCGCCGCGGCCTGCGAGCCCCCGTCATCGACCGCCGCCCCGACTCTCAGCCCCGAGCCCAGCCCCCCGCACCCCGCGCCAGCGAGCAGGACCGCCATGGCGACCGCCGACTTCCATCCGTTCATCCGCATCTCCACGCTTCGTTGGTGTGCTCCGGATATCGCGATCGTCGAACCGCACAAAACTGTCCAGCGTCCATCCTTCGGAAAAGATTGGTCTCACACAGAGTCAACAGAGTCAACAGAGTGAAGTCCTGGGGTATGTCGATCCTTGTGCCGCATCGACGTTCGTCATGGGAGCCGATGAATTGCGGAATCGTTCGCGCGGCACGAGAAAACTCTGTTGACTCTGCTGACTCTGTGTGAGGAATATTCTTTTGATGAGCGCCGCAGACCATGAGATCGCCACGGAAGCACGGATGACCCGCGGCGACTGAACAGGAAACGCACGTCTCACCCCGGGCAGCGTCCAGGCGCAGCCATCCGCCTTGACCGGGCGCGCGGAAATCGGTTATTCTCGGCGTTCCTGCCCGTTCCCGGAACCCTGAATCATCCCATGTCTCAACCCTCTGACCGGCTGCGCGCGCTGCGCGAGGCCGTGCGCATTGCCCCCGACGACGCGGCGCTCCGGCGCCTGCTGGGCGACGCCATGCTGCAGGACGGCGCCGCCGAAGAGGCGGAGGCGGAGTTCCGCGCCGCGCTGCGCCTGGACCCGGAGGACAGGTCCGCCCGCATGGGGCTGGTGCAGGCCTTTCGCGCACAGCAGAAGCTTTCCGCCGCGCTCGTGGTGCTGGAGGAAGAGGCGCGCGCCGGCCGCGGGGGCGCGGAGGTGCAGCTGCTGCTCGCCCGCCTGCTGCTGGAGACGGGTGAGACGGCGCGCGCGCGGCTGGTGTACGAGGCCGCCGTGGCCAGGGACCCCGCGTCGGCCGACGTGGAGCTGGCCGCGCGGCTGGGCGGCGTGCGCAACGGGCCGGCGGAGGAGCGTAAGCCCGCGCGCGATCCCTACCGGGACGACGACGACGAGGACGACGAGGATGACGACGACGACAGCCTGGTGCGCGTGGAGCGCCCGACGGTCTCGTTTCGCGACGTGGGCGGAATGGACGCGCTCAAGGAGCAGATCGGCATCAAGATCATCCATCCCATCAAGCACCCGGAGATGTACCGGGCGTACGGCAAGCCGATCGGCGGCGGGATCCTGATGTACGGCCCGCCGGGGTGCGGCAAGACGCACCTGGCACGCGCCACGGCCGGCGAGGTGGACGCCACCTTCATCTCCGTGGGGATCCACGAGGTGCTGGACATGTGGATCGGCAAGAGCGAGCAGAACCTTGCCGAGCTGTTCGCCAAGGCGCGGCGCCAGGCGCCCTGCGTGCTGTTCTTCGACGAGGTGGACGCGCTGGCCAGCCGCCGCAGCGACTTCCGGACGAGCGCCGGGCGGCCGCTCATCAACCAGTTCCTCAGCGAGATGGACGGCATCGACGGGGGAAACGAGGGGCTCCTGGTCCTTGCCGCCACCAACGCCCCCTGGCACCTGGACCCCGCCTTTCGCCGGCCGGGCCGCTTCGACCGCGTGCTCTTCGTCCCCCCGCCCGACGCGCCCGCCCGCACCGCCATCCTGGAGATCCTGTGCCGGGGCAAGCCGGCGGAGCGGCTGGACTTCGACAAGGTGGCGCGCAAGACGGACGGCTTCTCCGGCGCGGACCTCAAGGCGGTGGTGGACCTGGCCATCGAGCGCAAGCTGGCGGACGCCATCCGCACCGGGCGCCCCGTCCCCATCACCACCGACGACCTGCTGAAGTCGGCGAAAGAGGTGCGCCCCAGCACGCGGGAGTGGTTCGCCACGGCGCGCAACTACGTGATGTACGCCAACGAGGGCGGGCTGTACGACGACGTCAAGCCGTGGCTGGCGTGACTTCCCCCGTCCTCCTCGCCCGATGAGCGACTCCATCGAGGCGCACCGGCAGCGCGGCTGGCTGCTGGCCCAGCAGGGGCGCGCCGAGCTGGCCGAGCGCGAGCTGCGCCTGGCCCTGGCCGAGGACCCGTACGACGCCGACACCCACGCCCTGCTGGCGCTGGTGCTGGCGGAGCAGGAGCCCCGCCGCGCCGAGGCGCTGGAAGAGGCGCACGCGGCGGTGGGGCTGGCGCCGGACGACCCGTTTCCTCACTACGCCGAGGCGCGGGTGCACCTGGAGGCGGAGCGGTGGGACGACGCCAGGCGGGCGGCGGAGCAGGCCATCCGCATCGATTCCGACGACGCGGGGCACTACGTGGTGCTTTCCGCCGCGCACCTGGGCCGCCGCCGCTGGCGCGAGGCGCTGGACGCGGCCGACGAGGCGCTGGCCCTGGACCCCACCCACACGGGCGCCGCCAACCTGCGCGCCACGGCGCTGGTGCACATGGGGCGCCGAGACGAGGCGGGCGCCGCCCTGCAGGGGGCGCTGGCCCGCGACCCCGAGAACAGCCACACGCACGCCAACCAGGGGTGGGCGCTGCTGCACCGCGGCGACCGCAAGGCCGCGCTGGAGCACTTTCGCGAGGCGCTGCGGCTGGACCCGGAAAGCGAGTGGGCGCGCGAGGGGCTGGTGGAGGCGCTCAAGGCGCGCAACCCGCTGTACGCCGGGATGCTGCGCTACTTTCTGTGGATGAACCGCCTTCCCGGGCGCACCCGCTGGCTGATCGTGCTGGGCGGCTGGTTCGGCTACCGCATCGTCCGCGGCGCGGCGGAGAGCAACCCGGGGCTGGCGCCCTGGCTGGCGCCGCTGATGATCGCCTACGTCGCGTTCGTCCTCCTTTCGTGGACGGCGCCGCAGATCTTCAACGCCGTGCTCCTGGCCAGCAGGGACGGGCGCTACGTGCTGTCGCCGGAGCAGCGGCGCTCGGGGGCGTGGATGGCGGCGGGGGTCGCGGCGGCGGTCGGGCTGACGGTGGCGGCGCTGGCGACGGGGGCCGGATGGCTGGAGACGGGCGCCATCCTGTTCGCGGCGATGCTCATCCCCCTGGCGGCCACCTTCCACGGCCCGCGCGGCCGCCCCACGCGGGTGATGTCGATCGTGAGCGCGGTGCTGTACCTGGTGGCGGCCGCCTCGCTGGTGCTGAGCGTCCAGGGGAACAACGATACGGCGGGGGCGCTCTCGGGGATCGTGCTGCTGGGCGTGGTGGCGGTCTCGTGGGGAGCGAACCTGCGCGGCGGATGATTCCACGCGAGGGGCGGCGGCCGGTGTGGGTGGCCGTCCTGCCGCGCTCCGCGCCGTGGTTGGCCCTGCCGCGCTGACCGCCCGCGTATTCGCCGTTCGACCCACACCGCCTCCGGGACGCCGGAGCCGGTTCCACGCGCGGTTCTCCCTTTCATCCCCACGGCGGAAATCCTCCGCATCGTTCCCGATGGACGCGACCCGGGAAGACGGGCTGCTGGAGGCCTGCAAGCGGCTGGTGGAGATGCGGCGGCTGGACCTGGCCGAGCGCGAGCTGGGCCGCTGGCTCTCGCGGCACCCCCACGACGCGCACGGGCACGCGCTGATGGCGTGGACGCTGGCGCTGCGGGGGCGCGGCGACGAGGGCCTGCGCGCGGCGGACGAGGCGGTGCGGCTGGCGCCGGACTGGGCGTACACGCACTCCATCCGGGCCAACGTGCTGGAGGAGCTGGACCGGCACGAGGAGTCGGAGCTCAGCGTGCGCGAAGCCATCGCGCTGGCCCCGGACTACGCCGGGTACCGTGCCCTGCTGGCCGTGTCGCTGCTGAACCAGCGCCCGTACCGTGCGGAAGAGGCGCTGCGCGCGGTGGACGAGGGGCTGGCCCTGGACCCGCACCACCCGGCGTGCGCCCGGATGCGCGTGGAGGCGCTCCTGCGCCTGTGGCGCCTGGACGAGGCCCGCCAGGCCGCCGCCTTCGCCCTGCGGCTGTCGCCGGAGTGGTCGGCTTTGCACGAGGCGGCGGGGTGGATCGAGCTGAACGCGGGGAACCTGGCGGGAACCCGGGAGCACATGCGCGAGGCGCTGCGCACCGACCCGCTGAACGAGGCCGCCGCCAGCGGGCTGCAACTGGCGCGTGACGGGCCGCGGTTCTGCGCGGCGCTCACGGTGCAGGTGGAGCGCTGGGCGCGCCCGCTCGCACCGGCGGTGGTGCTGTTCGCGGTGGAGCTGGCCGCGCTGGCGTCGGTGGACATGCTGAACGACGTGCTCCTGGTCTGCTCGCTGGTGATCCTGGCGGCGCTGGAGGGCGCGATGCTCTGGGTGCGCCGGCGCCATCCCCACGTGCTGGCGGAGATCCGTGTCCCCGGCCGGCTTACCCCGGCGGAGCAGCGGGACGCGCGGTGGGCCCTGGCCCTGGGCATCGCCATCCTGCTCCTCCTGCCCATGGCCGTGCTCTACCACCAGGCCGTGGGAGACGAAAGCCCAACGCGCACCCACCCTGTCATTTCGAAGGAGGCGCCGCGTGGAATCGTCTTGTAGTGCATCGTGTTGGTGCCGACTGATACAAGATCCGGAAAAAAGATTACGGATGTATATCCCGCCATTCGGTGTCATTCTGAGGGAGGCGCCACCCAATGGCTTTGCCTTCGGCTGGAGAGCCTGGCGCCGACCGAAGAATCTTCAAGCTGGGCGCACAGCGCTGTCGGTCACGAGGGTTCGGCGCGAGAAGCCCCGCGCGTTTCCGATAAAGATTCTTCGGTCGGCGCCGCGGCCTGGAGCGTAGAAGACGGTTTCGCGCGGCGCCTCCCTCAGAATGACAGCGATCGTCCGTACACACCGTTTTTGCAAATTCTCGCGGGCCGCTCGTAACCAGTCGTCGAGCCGTCGACTCGCGGAACGCCTCGCGCTGGGCTCCGGAATGACCACCCCGGGGCGCCGATCGAGGGGTGTCGCCGACACAATCCTCTCCATCCACCCACCGGCTCCCCGCAGGCCGGAACTGAATTCCCGCATCGCTCGATGGACGCGTACCAGGACGAAGGGCTGCTGACCGCGTGCGAGCGGCTGATCGACGTTCGGCGGCTGGACCTGGCCGAGCGCGAGCTGGGCCGCTGGCTCTCCATGCACCCGGAAGATGCCTACGGGCACGCGCTGATGGCGTGGACCCTGGTGCTGCAGGGGCGCGGCGACGAGGCCCTGCGCTCCGCGGGCGAGGCCGTGCAGCTGGAGCCGGACTGGTCGTACACGCACGCCGTGATGGCCGAGGTGCACGAGCGGATGGACCGGCACGTGGAGGCGGAGGTGAGCGTACGGGTGGCGCTGGAGCTGGACCCGCACCACGCCGGCTACCACGCCCTGCTGGCCGCGTCGCTGCTGAACCAGGGGGGCCGCCCCAAAGCGCGCGAGGCGCTGCGGGCGGCGGAGGCCGGGCTGGCGGTGGACGCGGGAAGCGCGGACTGCGCCCGGCTGCGCGCGCACTCGCTCCTGGCCCTGGGGCGCCGGCGCGAGGCGCGCGAGGCGGCCGGGTTCGCGCTGCACCTGGCGCCCGACGCGTCGGCGTCGCACGCGGCGGCGGGGTGGATCGAGCTGCGGGGGGGAAGCCTGGAGACCAGCCGCGAGCACCTGCGCGAGGCGCTGCGCATGGACCCCATGAACGACGACGCCGCCCGCGGACTGCGCCTGGCGGGCGACGGGCCGCGGTTCTGCGCGGCGCTGGTGGTGCAGGCGGAGGCGTGGCGGTGGCCGCTGGCCGGGGTGGCGGTCCTGTTCGCCGCGGAGCTGGCCGCCCTGGCGGCGCGGGGGGCCCTGGGCGCGTTCGTCCTGGGCTACTCGCTGGCGGTGCTGGCGGCGCTGGAAGGAGCCATGCTCTGGGTGCGCCTGCGCCACCCGCGCCTGCTGGCCGATCTGCGCGCCCCCGGCTCCCTGAGCCCCGCCGACCGGCGCGACGCGCGGCTGGCCCTGCAGCTGGGGCTGGCCTCGCTGATCCTGGTGCCGCTGGGCATGCTCCTGCAGTGAGACAAAGATCAGCGAATCCCTTTGATTTCCTGAGGGAGGCGCCGCCCCACAACCTGCTCGTACGACCAGATATGGGCCGACCGAAGGATCTCGCCGGCACAACCGCGGGGCTGGATTCAAGCCGTGAATCCAGCCCCGCGGCCGCCGAAAGGAGATCCTTCGGTCGCGCGCAAGTGATTGTGAAGGTTCAAGTTCCTTCGTAGCGCTCCCTCAGGAAGCCAGCATTTTTCGGGATTGTCACGGGTAGCGGAAGTCCTCGCGGTACAGGTCGCCGTTGGTGAACTCCCGCAATTCGGGAAGCACCCGGCCGTCCAGCTCCAGCCAGGCGTGCGACGTCGCCCGCCCCCCTTCACGCGGCACCCCGCTCACGAACGAGACCGCCCACCCCTGCTCACGCAGGGCGGCGTAGAGCGCCAGCGAGCGGACCAGTCCGTCGCAGCCGGAGGCGGTGCGCAGCAGGCGCGCGGCCCACCGCACCCCGCGGCTGGTGCGAAAGCGCCTGCCCACCGCGGGGCCGGACGCCGCCGCCCCACCGGCCGGTGGGGTGAGCGAGGGAAGCAGCTCGCGCAGGTCCGGCAGCCGCCGCACCGCTCGCACGGCGCGGTAGACGTACGGCAGCGTGGCCGCCACGTCCGCCGCGATCCCCGGGGCCGACGTGGCGCGCAGCAGGGTGGCGCCCAGCTGAAAGCACTCCGCCATGGAGAGCGCCCGCGCCCGCCGCACCCAGCCGCGGCTGGGACGGCCCAGCTCCAGCCGCCCGCCGTCGGGATCGAAGCGCTCGCGGAACAGCTGCAGCGTGCGCGCGCACCCCAGCTCCCGCGCGCGCCGCTCCAGCTGGGCATCCCCCGTCCCGGCCTGCTCGCGCAGCAGCCGCCAGTCCACGGCGTCGTGCGCCTTTACCGCCCATCCGTCCGCCCCCCAGGCACGCCCCAGCACCAGCCCCACCAGCAGCGCGTCCACGGGATCCATCTCCCACACCCGCACCCCTTCCCAGTCGCGCTCCCGCGCCCGCGCCCACACCGCGTCCGTCACCCGGCGCTTCAGGCGCAGCCCGGGGGTCATGGCCCCCAGCGCGTACCGGTGCACGTCCACCCACACGCCCGTGGTGGGATGGATCAGCTCGAACGCAGTGTGAAAGTGCGGCTGCCCCACCTCGCCCGAGTCGTAGTCCACCCCCCACCCTTCCCGCTCCGCGACCCGGCGCGCGGCGTCGGCGCTCTCGGGGCGCAGCAGGACGTCGACGTCCGCGAAGGCGCGGGCGCCGCGGACGGGGTACAGGAACTCGGAGAGGTGAAAGCCCTTGAACAGCAGCACGGGGATTCCGGCCCGCTGCCACGCGTCCAGCAGGGGGAGCATGGTGCGCTTGTGGCACAGGCTGCGCGCCACCGAGCTCATGAAGTCCAGCCGCAGCCGCACGCGCTCCGGATGGTCTTCGGCCAGGGCGGTGTAGGCGTACGCACCCAGGTTGGCCGCGCGGAGCTCCTCCGCCGGCGGCAGGTCGCCGCGCCCCAGCAGCCAGGTGGCCACGGGGGAAGCGCCGGTGGAGCGCACCGCGGGGGCGCGCTCGGGCAAGGCAAGGAGTGGCATGCTGTACCGCCTGCGGCCGTGGTGAGAAAGAGGCCGGGCGCATGCGCGGGGGGAATTTCGGAAACCGATCCGAACGCGCAGCGGGCAAGGAACCCACTGCGCGTCAACGTAATGCGATGGTTGCAGTCATGTCCATAGTTTTGATTGTGATACAGAGGGGCGGAGCACCCGTCGTGCTCCGCCCCTTTGCCCTTCGTCACGCGCCGCCCGACGGCGCGCGCATCCTCACCAGCGCTTCTGCGCCTCCTCGCCCTCTTCCTCGATTCCTCGCGCCCGTACCCCGCCCACGTGGCTCATCAGCGGGTTCGGAAGTGATACCGTTTCTGCTGATTCCATGTGCATTCAGGGCCTGAAACAGGGTTTCACGCGGAGGACGCGGAGGGGCGGAGGACGCGGAGAACCCTCGTTCTCTTCTGTTCTCCGCGTCCTCCGCGCTCCCGCCATCGCCGGCTGATCCGCGAGCTGCGGGCGCCGGGCGGGATGAGCGCGGGCGAGCGGAAGGACGCGGACCTGACGATCACCATGATGCTGGCCTTTCCACTCGCCCTCCCCTCGTGCTGCTGGTGCTGGGCTAAGCGCGCCTGCTCATGCCTCCTTCGCGGCCGGCGCCGCACCTTCTCCTCACCCCGAGCGACCGCGAACGCCGCTGGAGGACAGCGAAACAGGAAGCTGTTTTCGATCACCGGAATGGTGGCGCGTGACCGTCTGCGGTGCGTCAAAGTGACCAGTTGAAGACACGACAAGGGGACGCGTCTGGCACACAGAAACGTCTCCTCATCCTTTTCGAAAACTTTTCAAAAACACAGTCTGACAGCACAGAACCCGGCACATCGGCCACTTGCGCCATATGTTTACCGCCGTTAAAATGCCCGTTACTCCCGCGCCTTTAGCAACATTACGAGCCCCCCCCCGCAGTGCTCCCTTGGGCGGAACACGGGCGGAACGGAGCCGGATGAGCGGGATTCCACCTGCACGTCCGGTGAAAGCTCCGGGTTGGGCGTGTCTTTTTACCAGGCAAGGAATGGAAGGAGAAGCAATGGTTTCGAGACGTCTGTACCTGGCCGCGGCGGCGGTGCTGGCTCTGGGGGTCGGTGCCTGCGCGGACCAGGCCACCGTTCCCACCGCGGCAACGACGGATCCTGGCGCCGCCCTCTCGGCCGGCGAGGCCATCCCCAACCGCTACGTCATCGTGTTCACCGACACCGTCTCCGACGCTCCGGGGCTGGCGCGGCGCCTCGCCTCCGCGCACGGCGGCACCGTCCACTACACGTACCGGCACACCATCAAGGGTTTCGCGGCCACGCTCCCGGCCGCCGCGGTGGAGGCCCTGCGGCGCAATCCCCGCGTGGCGTACGTGCAGCCAGACCAGCGCGTGAGCGCCATCCAGACCACCCAGTACCCCGCCACCTGGGGCCTGGACCGGGTGGACCAGC
>DASQBH010001571.1:0-4308 GCA_035635315.1 Longimicrobium sp. | reverse complement strand
GGGCGATCGAGGTCCCCGCGCAGCCGCAGCCGCTGCGAGATGTGGTAGGCGCTCCCCAGGCCGCCGAGCTGCTCCAGGAACCAGAGGCGCTGCTGCGCGAAGGAGAGCGGCAGCCGCCCGCCGCGATCCACCGGCTCGATCGGCGGCAGCTCGGTGCGTACCGCGTTTTGGATGGCGCGCGCCAGGTCCGCCAGCACGGGGGAGCGGAACAGCTCCGCGAGCTGCAGCTCCATGCCCAGCACCTGCCGCACGCGCGACACGACGCGTATGGCCAGCAGCGAGTGGCCGCCCAGCTCGAAGAAGCCGTCGCGCCGCCCGATCCGCTCCACCCCCAGCACCTCCGCCCAGATCTCCGCCAGCGCTTGCTCCGTTTCGCTCGCTGGCGCCTCGTACTCCCGGGACGCATATGCGTCCCCCTCCGGGGCCGGCAGCGCCTTGCGGTCCAGCTTCCCGTTCGGAGTGAGCGGAAGCGCGTCCAGCCGCACGTACGCGGCGGGGACCATGTACTCCGGGAGCCGCTCCGAGAGATGCGCCCGCAGCGCCTCGGCATCCACCGCGCCGACGAAGTACGCCACCAGCCGCTGGTCGCCCGGCACGTCCTCGCGCGCAAGGACGACGGCCTCGCGCACGTCCGCATGCTCGGCCAGGCGCGCCTCGATCTCGCCCAGCTCGATCCGGAAGCCGCGGACCTTCACCTGGAAGTCGGCGCGGCCCACGAACTCCATCGTCCCGTCCGGCCGCCAGCGCGCCAGGTCGCCCGTCCGGTACATCCGCGCCCCCGGCTCGCCGCCGAACGGATCGGCCACGAAGCGCTCCGCCGTCTGTCCCGCGCGCCCCAGGTAGCCGCGCACCACTCCCGCGCCACCGATGTAGAGCTCGCCCGCCACTCCCACCGGCACCGGCTCGCCCGCCGCGTCCAGGACGTAGAGGCGCGTGTTCGCCAGCGGCCGCCCGATCGGCACCTGCCCGGCGGAATCGCCGCCGACCGCCTCGGATGTCGACCAGATGGTGGTCTCCGTGGGCCCGTACACGTTCCAGAGCGCGCCGACCCGGCTCCGCACCGCCGACGCCAGCTCCGCCGGGAGCGCCTCGCCGCCGCAGAGCGCCCGCATCCCGGGCGCGCCTTGCCACTCCGCGCTCACCAGCATCCGCCAGGTGGCGGGCGTGGCCTGCATCACCGTGGGCGCGTAGGTCCGGATCGCCTCCGCCAGCGCCCCCGGGTCGGCGGCCCGCTCCCGCGGCAGAATGATGGTCCCCGCGCCGTGGAGGAGGGGGAGGAAGATCTCCAGCACGGAGATGTCGAAGGCGTACGTGGTCACCGCCAGCAGGCGATCCGCCGCCTCCATCCCCACGGTTTCGCGCATTGAGCGGAGGAGATTGACCACGCCGCGGTGCGGGACGGCGACTCCCTTCGGCCGCCCGGTAGAGCCGGAGGTGTAGATCACGTACGCCAGGTGGGCCGGCGTGAGCGCGCCGCTTTCCGGGTTCGTCGCGGGGTGGTCCGCCCACTCCGGCGCGTCGGCGTCCAGATCGAGCACCGGCACGTCCGTCTTCTCGATCCGGTCTCGCAGCTCCTGCTGCGTGAGCACCACCGCCGGGGCGCTGTCGGCCAGCATGTACGCGAGCCGCTCCGCCGGCTGGCCGGGGTCCAGCGGCACGTACGCCCCGCCTGCCTTGAGCACTCCCAGGAGCCCCACCACCAGCTCCGGGCCGCGCTCCACGCAGATCCCCACCCGCACGTCCGGGCCGACGCCCCGCTCCCGGAGGTGGTGCGCCAGCCGGTTCGCCCGCCGGTTCAGTTCCGCGTAGGTGAGCGAGCGATCCTCGAAGACCACGGCCACCGCGCCGGGCGTGCGCTCCGCCTGCGCCTCGAACAGCTCGTGGACGCACGCGTCGGCCGGGTACTCCGCGTCCGTCGCGTTCCACTCATCCACCACCTGCCGGCGCTCGTGTTCGGGCAGCAGCGCCAGCCGCTCCACCGGCTGCCGCTCGTCCGCCACCATCGCCTCCAGCACGCGGCGGAGGTAACCGACGTGCCGCTCCACCGTCGCCTGATCAAAGAGCGAGGTCGCGTACGTCACGATTCCGACGATGCGCCCGTCCCACTCCGACAGGTCCAGCGACAGGTCGAACTTCGCCGCCGCTTCCGACGCGGAGCCCGCCGCTTCCGACGCGGAGCCCGGCGATCCCGCCGCGCCCACGCCCCTCCGCCTGAGGCCGGGGAGCTCGAGCCGGCCCTCCACGTTCTGCCAAGTTAACATCACCTGGAAGAGCGGTGTGTGGGCCATGCTGCGCACCGGCTGCACCAGCTCCACCACCTGCTCGAAGGGGATGTCCTGGTTCTGCTGCGCCTCCAGCGCCCGGTCCCTCACCCGCCCCAGCAGATCGGAGACGGAGGGCGAGCCGCCGAGCTCGATACGCAGCGCCAGCGTGTTCAGGAAGAAGCCGATCAGCCCCTCGATCTCGATGCGGCCACGGTTGGCGGTGGGGGTGCCGACGACCACTTCGCGCTGGCCCGACAGCCGGCCGAGCACCGCGGCCCAGCCTGCCAGCACGGTCATGAAGAGCGTGGTGCCGTGACGCTGGCCCAGCGCCTTGAGGCCGGCCGTCAGCGCCTCGTCCATCACCAGGCCCATGGATTCGCCCGCATGGTCCTGCCGCGCGGGACGCGGACGGTCGGTGGGCAGCTCCAGCAGCTCCGGCGCGCCGCCCAGCGTGGCTCGCCAGTAGTCCGCCTGCTTCTTCAGGACGTCTCCCTCCACCCACTGCCGCTGCCACGCCGCGTAGTCCGCGTACTGCACCGGCAGCGCGGGAAGGGGATCGGGCTCGCCGCGGCGGAACGCTTCGTACAGCACGCCCAGCTCGCGGGTGAACACCCCAATGCTCCACCCGTCGGAGACGATGTGGTGCATGGTGACCAGGAGCGCATAGTCGTCCTGCGCGAGCCGGATCAGGCGGCCGCGGATGAGCGGCCCGTGCGCCAGGTCGAAGGGCGCGCGCGCTTCCTCACCCGTCAGCCGCCAGAACTCCGGCTGCGCCTCGGGATCGCCGCTCAGGTCGTGCTCGGCGAGATGGAACCGGCTCTTCTCCACCGGAGCGATCCGCTGCACCGGCTCGTCCTCCACCTCCACGAAGGTCGTGCGCAGCGCCTCGTGGCGCGCGACGATCGCGTCCAGCGCGCGCCGCAGCGCTCCCCGGTCAAGCTCTCCCTGCAGCCGCAGCCGCATGGGGATGTGGTACGTGCCGCCCAGGCCGCCGAGCTGCTCCAGGAACCACAGCCGCTGCTGCGCAAAGGAGAGCGGGAGCCGATCGGTCCGCTCCACCGGCTCGATGGGCGGCAGATCGGCGCGCTCCGCCTGCTCCATCCCCCGCGCGAAATCCGCCAGCACGGGCCGGGTGAACATCTCTCCCAGCGCGACCTCCAACCCCAACACCTGCCGCACTCGGGAGATCACCCGCACCGCCAGCAGCGAGTGGCCGCCCAGCTCGAAGAAGCCGTCCCACCGGCCCACGCGCTCCACGCCGAGCACCTCCGCCCAGATGGCGGCCAGCGCCCGCTCGGTCTCGCTCACCGGCGCCTCGTAGCCGCGCCGCGCGTAGGCATCTCCTTCCGGAGCGGGGAGCGCCTTGCGGTCGATCTTGCCGTTCGGAGTGAGCGGAAGCGCGTCCAGCCGCACGTACGCCGCCGGCACCATGTACTCCGGGAGCGCGGTGGAGAGGTGTGCGCGCAACGACTCCGCGTCCGCGTCGCCGACCACGTACGCCACCAGCCGCACGTCACCCGGCGTGTTCTCGCGCGCCAGCACCACCGCCTCGCGCACTCCCGGGTGCTCCGCGAGCCGCGCCTCGATCTCGCCCAGCTCGATGCGGAAGCCGCGGACCTTCACCTGGAAGTCGGTGCGGCGCACGAACTCCATCGTCCCGTCCGGCCGCCACCGCGCCAGGTCGCCCGTGCGGTACATCCGCGCCCCCGGCTCGCCGCCGAACGGATCGGCCACGAAGCGCTCCGCCGTCTGCTCCGCGCGCCCCAGGTAGCCGCGCACCACTCCCGCGCCCCCGATGTACAGCTCGCCCGGCACCCCCACCGGCACCGGCTGGAGCGCCGCGTCCAGGACGTAGACGCGCGTGTTGGCCAGCGGCCGCCCGATCGGCACCTGCCCGGCGGAGTCGCCGCGGACCGCCTCGGACGTCGACCAGATGGTGGTCTCCGTGGGCCCGTACACGTTCCAGAGCCCGCCGACACGGCTCCGCACCGCCGACGCCAGCTCCGCCGGGAGCGCCTCGCCGCCGCAGAGCGCCCGCATCTCC
>DASQBH010001570.1:0-4433 GCA_035635315.1 Longimicrobium sp. | reverse complement strand
CGCGAGGACCTGAACCCCGAGCACTCCGTCTACCAGGCGGCCGCGGACACCGACTGGGTGATGGTGGGCGGCGAAAAGACGCACCTGCGCAGCTACCTGGAGACCTTTCTCTTCCCGCCCGACAAGCAGCGCCAGGTGGTGCGCTCGCTCAGTGGCGGCGAGCGCAACCGGCTGCTGCTGGCGCGGCTCTTTCTGCAGGACGCCAACCTGCTCATCCTTGACGAGCCGACCAACGACCTGGACCTGGTGACGCTGCAGGTGCTGGAGTCGGTGCTGGCCGACTGGCAGGGGTGCGTGCTCATGGTGACGCACGACCGCTTCTTCCTGGACAAAGTGGCCACCGGCCTCATCGTCTTCGAAGGCAACGGCGTCCTGCACCGCCACGCCGGCAACTACGACCTGTACCGCCGCCTCAAGGAGCAGAAGGAAGCCGAAGCCGCCGCCGCGGCCTCCGAAGCACGCGACCGCAAGCCCGCATCGTCGTCCGCCGCCGCGGCGAAGAAGGACGGCGCCCGCAAGCTGAGCTGGAAGGAGCAGAAGGAGCTGGCGGGAATGGAGGCGGCCATCATGGCGGCCGAGGCGCGAAAAGAGGAGCTGGAAGCCCGCCTCGCCGACCCCGCCCTCTACGCCCAGCCCGCGGACGAGGTCGCTCGCGTGACCGCGGCATTCAAGGAGGCGGGCGACGCGGTGGAGGCACTCTACGCGCGCTGGGCGGAGCTGGAGGAGCTGGCGGCGGGGTAAGGGTGTGATGGTGTGATGGTGATGGCGTGAGTCCCTCGCGATCGTCCCGTCCACCGGCGCCGGATCGCGGCAAGGCGTCGCCGGCCGGGTGCCTCCCGGGCGGGTAAACCCGCGGCTGGAACAGCGAAAGCCCCGCACACTACGCGGGGCTTCTTCGTATCCGCTGGTGCACGGTGCCCCCGCGATGCACCGCGCTCCTTCGCGGGAGATGTCCAGGCGCGCCGGCCTCTGCCGACCCGAGCGGTTGAAGCCCCGCCGGGCGAGCTCCGCGAGCCCAGGGCGGGGCTTATGGCAGTTCCAGCCCCGGGCTTTAGCCCGGGGTAGGGGGGCGGGGATGGCGCGCGGGGATAACGCGCGGGGATGACGGCCGGGGATGACGGCCGGGGATGACGGCCGGGGATGACGGCCGGGGTGGTGCCGAGCCGTGAACCGTCGGTGACGCCAACCTCCCCCAGGGGTTTTTGGGGGAGGTGGGCCGGTGGTGCCGGCTCGGAGGGGGCGGACTCCGGAGCCAGCCGAACCGCATCCGCACTCCGCGCGCACCTTTGCGACGCATTCCCGTCACAGTTTTCGCGGCGTGCGCAACATGGCGGCTCGCGTACTTGCCAAAGGTCCGGCGGCGCGGTTATCGTCGCTGGCCCGGCCGGTATTTCGTTCGTCCGCGCGGCACGGGGGCTGGCCCCGGCACGCTGCGGACGGCTGAATGAGACACTGCGCGGCGGCCGTGCGCCGCGCCGGGAGACCGGCCCCGTATCCACCGCAATGCATTCTCTTGCCGCCGGTTTGCGTTCCGGCGCCTGAACCCGAGCCACCCCCGCGCGCCGTATGACCGAGCCCTGGATGGACGAAGCCGCCGCCCCCGGCGCGGACGCCCTCTTCGACCGCTTCGTGTGCCGCGTCTCCGGCGCCCCCGCCGACACGGTTGACGAGCTGCGCCCGGAGCGCACGCTGGCCCTGCTGCGGCAGCTGCAGGAGACGGAGCGCCGCCTGCACGCCGCCCGCGAAAACGTGTCGCAGCTGCTGTTCGCCGCCATCGGCGCCGCGCAGGAAAAGCCGCAGCGCAACAAGCTGATCGCCCTCAAGCGCGAGCTGTACAACCTCAAGCCCCAGTCCGCCGAGCGGATGGACGCCGCGCTGGCCGGCCTGGACGCGTCCACGGTCCAGTCCGTCCGCGCCTTTGCGGCCGACGTGGAGCGGGCGCGCGGGCTGGAGGGCGAGCTGCGCCAGGCGTACGACGCCGAGACGCCGGAGCTGCGCCGCCGCTTCCGCGGCCTGCTGCGCGACGCGGACTTCCGCAAGGGGCTCATGGTGAGCAGCCGCTCGCTGTACGGCGCCCTGGACCGCTACGCCGCCGCCGCCGAGAGCGGCGACGTCCACGGCCGCGACGAAAAGACGGAGCGCGGGCTGCTGCGCTACTACACGCGCATGGCCATGAAGGCCACCCCGTTCGCCACCTTCTGCGCCATCATCCCCGGCACCTTCGTGGCCGAGCGCGGCGACGAGCCGGAGGGCGGCACCCGCTTTACCGGCGACCCGCGGGTAAAGCGCAGCTTCGTGCGCGCCAACAAGTTCCTGTACGGTCTGTTCTTCGACCACCTCAAGACGCGCCCGGCCGTCCGCCACGCGCTGCAGGTGGAGCGCAACCCCACGCTGCGCTCCGAGGGCGGCCGCCTCGTCTTCCTCACCGCCATCGAGGGCCGCGAGGTGTTCCAGCGGCTGGGCGACAACGAGGTGCTGCAGCTCATCGCCAGCCGCTTCAGCGACGGCGGCGCGCCCACGCTGGGCGACCTGATCCGCGCCCTCTCGTCCGACCCGGAGATCGACGCCACCTTCGAGGAGGCTGAGGCGTACCTGGACAAGCTGATCGAGATCGGCTTCCTGCGCTTCCACACCGGCATCCGCGAGCAGGACGCGGACTGGGACCTTCCCTTCCGCGCGCTGCTGGACGGCATCGACGACGACCACGCCCGGCAGACCTCCGCCGTCCTCGCGACGCTGCGCGAGCGCATCGAGGCGTACACCGACGCGGGGGTGGACGAGCGCGAGCGCATCATCGCCCAGGTGCACGAGCAGATCGAGCAGGCGCTGGAGTCCATGGAGATCAGCGGGCGCCTGCGCAAGGACATGCCGTTCTACGAGGACGCCACCTCGGCCGCCTCGGCCGAGATGGCGCTCACCCCCGGCGTGCGCCGCTCCCTGGCCGGGTTCGAGGCGTGGGTGCGGGCCACGGCGCGGCTGGCGTGGCCGCGGTCGGAGCAGGCCACCATGCGGCACTTCTTCGACGACTACTACGGCAGGAACGGCGGGGCGGAGCAGGGGGTGCCGCTGCTGAAGTTCTACGAGGACTTCTACCGCGAGCACTTCAAGGCGCACGTGGAAAAGGAGGGGAAGATGCGCGGCGGCGGCCCGCGCGACCCCAAGGACACCTACGACGTCGGCAACCCGTTCGGCCTGGGGTCCATCAAGGAGCTGACCGCCGCCCGCCAGCGGCTCACCGAGGTCTTTCGCAAGGCGTGGGCAGAGGCGCAGGACGCCGAGACCATCGACATCTCCGCCGAGGCCATCGACGAGGCGCTGCAGGGGGTGGAGACGCTCAGCGGCGTGCCGCGCTCCATGGGCGCCTTCGGCCTGATGGTGCCGGCGGAGCGCGAGGGCGAGGACCCGTCCTTCGTCCTGCACGGGGCCAGCTACACCGCGGGGTACGGCAAGTACTTCTCGCGCTTTCTGTACATGCTGCCCGACGACGTGCAGGAGGACGTGCGCCGCGCCAACGCCGCCCTCACCGGCGAGCTGCTGGCCGAGATCTGCGGCGACGCGCAGTTCAACGCCAACCTGCACCCGCCCCTGCTGCGCTGGGAGATCAGCTACCCCACGGGCGAGAGCGGCGCCACGGAAGACCAGCTGCGCAGCTCGGAGATCGTCGTCCAGGCGGATGCGGAAGACCCGCAGAACCTGGCGCTCGTCCACGGACCCACGGGGCGGCGGGTGATCCCCGTCGACCTGGGATTCCTGAACCCGCGGATGCGGCCGCCGCTGTACCAGCTGCTTTCGCGCTTTACCCCGCCCGTGATGTACGCCCCGCCGATCCCCGACTCGCCGGAGCCGCCGCGCACCCCGGCGGAGCGGCCGAAGGTGGACGTGGAGGGCGTGGCCGTGCAGCCGGCCGCCGGTGAGGACGCGGCGCGGGACGCCGTCGTGGCGCAGGACGCCGACACGGTCGAGAACGCGGACACCGTCAAGGACGCGGACACCGTCAAGGGCCCGCCGCCCCCGGCCGACACCGTCCAGCGCGACGCCGACACCGTCCAGCGCGAGCCGGGGGCCGACACCGTGCAGGGCGAGCCCGGGGCCGACACTGTGCAGCCGGGCGCGGACACCGTCGCGCCCCCCGCGGGTGGTCAGGCGAAGGCGGCGGAGCGGCCGCCCGTCATCAACTACCGTCCCCGCATCACCTTCGGGGGCGGGATGGTGCTGGCGCGGCGGCGGTGGATCGTCCCCGGCGCGCTCTTTCCGCAGCGGCGGCAGGACGAGAGCGCCGCGGACTTCTTTCTGCGCGTGAACCGCTGGCGGGTGGAGAACGGCATCCCCGAGACCGTGTACCTGCGGATGATGCCCCTTCCCGAGCCGCGTCCGCAAAAGGCCGGCGAGCCCGCCGCCGAGGCCGCGCCCGCCGAGGCCGCCGCCGAGATCCC
>DASQBH010001569.1:0-3626 GCA_035635315.1 Longimicrobium sp. | reverse complement strand
AGATGCGGTGCGACCCGGAAAGAGGGGTCGGGAAGTCGCCTGATTCAGTTGGCTATTCCCTATTCCCTATTCCCTATTCCCTGCTTTTACACCTGCGCGAACCCGTGCCGCTCCAGCTCGACCGCCGCCTCGCCGCGCTCGTCGCGCACGATCTGGCCGTCGAACAGGTGCACCGTGCGCTCCGCGTGCTCGGCGTAGCGGGGGTCGTGCGTCACCATGATGATGGTGGCGCCCTCCTGGTGCAGCTCGCGCAGCAGCCCCATCACCTGCTCGCCGTTCACCGAGTCCAGGTTGCCCGTGGGCTCGTCCGCCAGCAGCACGCTGGGCTTGCCGGCGATGGCGCGGGCCACGGCCACGCGCTGCTGCTGGCCGCCGGAGAGCTGCGAGGGGTAGTGGCTCACCCGGTGCGCCATCCCCACCCGCTCCAGCGCCTGCAGCACCCGCTGCTTGCGCTCCGCCGCCGGCATCTTACGGTAGGTGAGCGGCAGCTCCACGTTCTCGGCCACGCTCAGGTCGCCGATCAGGTTGAACGCCTGAAAGACGAAGCCGATCTCCTGGTTGCGGATGTGCGCGCGCTGCGCCGGCGTGAGCCGCGCCACCGCGTGCCCGTTCAGCTGGTACTCGCCCCCCGTGGGGCTGTCCAGCAGCCCCAGGATCGAGAGGAGCGTGGTCTTGCCGCCGCCCGAGGGGCCGGCGATGGCCAGGTACTCGCCCTCGCGCACTTCCAGGTGCACGTTGGCCAGGGCGTGCGTCTCCACCTCGTCGGTGTAGAAGACCTTGCTCACGCCTTCGAGCTTGATGAGGGGCTTGCTGTTTCCGTGCTCCATGGTGCGCCTTCAGGGGAAGTTGGGTAAAAATCAGGGGGATGCGCGGCCGTGGGGGTGCGGCCGCGCGCTCTCGTATCCGGTCAGCGCAGGCGAACCCGCTGCGCCTTGTCCCACGCGGTCATGTCGGAAAGGATCACGACGTCGCCCTCGCGCAGCCCGCTGAGCACCTCCACGGTGTTCACGGAGCTGCGGCCCAGGCGCACGTCGGTGCGGGCCGCGGTGCGGCCGTCCTGCTCCACCTTGAACATCCCCAGCGTGCCGCCCGCCTGGCCGTACGCCGGCCGGTCCAGGTACAGCACGTCGGGAATGCGCTCGATCTCGATCACGCCGTCCACGCTCAGGTCGGGGCGCGCACCCTTGGGCAGCTCGCCCTCCAGGCTCACGTCCACCTTGACCGACCCGTCCTGCACCGCCGGGTCGATGCGCGCCACCCGCCCGTTCACGATGCCGTTGCGCGTGTCGATGCGGGCCGGCTGGCCCACCACCAGGTCGCGCGCCTGCGTCTCGGGGATGCGCAGCTCGGCCTTCAGGCGGCCCGGGCGCACGATCACCGCCAGCGGCGACCCCGGCGTGACCCACTGCCCTTCCTGCAGCGGAAGCTCGCGCAGCACGCCGTCCGTCCCCGCCATCACGCGCATGCTCGCCACGTAGCCGTCCTGAAAGCTGGCCAGCCCCCGCAGCCGGTCGATCTGCGACTGCTGCGCCGCCAGCTGCTGCTGCATGCTCTGCGCAAGGAAGCGCAGCCGCTGCTCCTCCACCCGCAGCCGGGCGGAGAGCTCTTCGGCGCGGTCCTCGGACTTCTGCAGGTCCAGCCGCGAGATCAGCCCGCGCTCGGCCAGCTCGCGGTTGGCCGTCACCTGGCGGGAGGCCTCGCGCTGCTCGGCGCGCACGGTGGCCACGGCGGCCTCCTGCGTGAGGCGCTGGTTCTCCAGCGTCGCCGCCAGCGTGCTGCGCCCGGCCTCGGCGCCCACCAGCTGGCGCTGCGCTTCGAGGGCGTCGCGCTGCACGTCGGCGTTGCTCAGCGTGAGCAGCGGGGTGCCGGGCGTTACCGTGCTCCCCGGCTGCGCCAGGATCTGCTCCACGCGGCCGGCGGTCTGCGCGCTGATCCACCGCACCTGCTCGGGGACCAGCGTGCCGGGGCCGCGCACCTCGCGCAGCATGGTGCCGCGCTTTACGGTGTCGGTCCAGACGGAGGCGCCGTCCAGCCTGGGCGCGGCCGGCTCCATGCGGGCCAGGGCCGTGGTGGCCACCAGCAGCACCAGGGCGGCGGCGCCGCCGTAGACGTACTTGCGGGGGGTGCTCTTTCGAGCGCGGGGGATGTCCAAGGTACCTGTCTCGCTGTCGATCTTGAAGGAAATGCCGGAACCTCTCCATGCAAGGAACCGCGCCAAACGTGAATCCCTGCCCAAACTCACCTGCCGCAAACACTTGGCTCATTCCGGCGCCGCTTCGCCCGGCGCGCGGGTGTCCGGATATGGGATTTCGGCGTCGCGAATCCGGCCGCCGCCGCTCCGCCTCCCCGTCCCCGGACGCTCTCCGCGCACCGTCGGCGAAGCGTTCCGCACATCAACCAGTCCTCTCACCCGAGCCGGCGGAGCGCACGGGCTCCACCGGCCCCGGCCGCGCCGGGCGAAACGGATCCGCCCCGGCGTCCCGCGTCAGTCCGCGCGCAGGGCGCGGGTGGGCTCGATGCAGGCCGCGCGGCGGGCGGGGATCCAGCTGGCCAGCAGCGACACGCCGGCCAGCAGGGTCGCCGCCACCGCGAAGGTGGCGGGGTCCGCCGGGCGCACCTCGAAGAGCATGGAGCTCATCAGCCGCGACAGCAGCACCGCCGCGAAGGTGCCGATCAGGATGCCGCCGGCCGTGGGGAGCACGGAGCGCCCCACCACCATCCCCACCACGTCGCGGGCCCGGGCCCCCAGCGCCATGCGGATGCCGATCTCGTTGGTGCGCCGGGTGACGGTGTAGGCCACCACCCCGTACAGCCCCAGCGCCGCCAGGAACACCGCCACCGTGCCGAAGATGGCCAGCAGCAGGGTGAAGAAGCGGGGCTGCGCCACCGTCTCGGACATGGCGCTCTGCAGCGTGCGCACCTCGGCGATCGGCTGCAGCGGGTCTACCGCGTGGATCGCCTGGCGCACCGCCGCGGCCACGGCCTCGGGGTCGGCCGTGGTGCGGACGAACAGCTGGGTGCTGGTGCGCGGCGCCATGCCGAACGGGAAGTAGACGGTGGGCTGCGGGGCGGAGGCCAGCCCCTCGTTGCGCACGTCGCCCGCCACGCCGATCACCGTGAACGTGGTCTCGTCCATCGTCACCGTCTGCCCCACCGGGTCGGCGCCGGGCCAGTAGCGCTGCGCGGCGGCCTGGTTGATCATCAGGACGGCCGGCGACTCGGGAAGGTCGTCGTTGGCCTCGAACACCCGGCCGCGCGCCACGGGAATGCCCAGCGCGCCAAAGTAGCCGGGGCTCACGATGAGCGTGCCGGAGGCCGGCGTCATGGTGGCGTCGGGGCCGCTGCGGCCGGGGAGGGTGAACTCGTACGGCTCGCCCCCGCCCTTGAGCGGCTGCGTCTTGGCGGCGCCCACGGCGGTCACGCCCGGGATCTCGCCCACCTTGCGGATGAGCTCGTTGCGGTAGCCGTTGCGCTGCGAGCCCGTCTCGTAGCTCTCGGTGATCTCCAGCGACGCCAGCAGCACGTTCTCGGCGCGGAAGCCGGGGTCCACGCTCATCAGCAGCCAGAACGACTTTACCAGCAGCCCGGCGCCCACCAGCAGCACCATGGCAGCGGCGGTCTGCGCC
>DASQBH010001568.1:0-7297 GCA_035635315.1 Longimicrobium sp. | reverse complement strand
GCGCCTCCGCGTCCGCGCCCCGCCGCACGGGCGCGCGCACGGGCCAGTCCGGCAGCGACACGCCCAGCGTAAGCCGCTCCGCCCCCACGCCGCGCGCCTCGGCCAGCCCCTTCATCCACTCGCTGGGGATGGTGCGGTGCGCGGCGAGCGCGGCGGCGGCGCGCAGGTCGGCGCGCCCGGCGGCGGTCGCGCAGCGGCCCCAGCGGATGTCCGGGACGGAGGCCACGTCGCCGCCGGTAAGGTGCACCAGCGCGGGACGGCGCAGCAGCCGGCCCGCCACGCCCGCCACCGTGCCGCACGACGCCCATATCCCGTGCATCACGTGGAACGGCGCCCGGCGGTGCTCGCGGACGATCTGTGCGAGGGCCACCGCGCGCACGGGCCGGCGCCCCGCGTTGTGCACCTGCGCGCCCAGCAGCGCCCAGCGGGCGGGCGCGGGCTCCTGCGCCAGCGCGAAGACGTGCAGCTGGTGCACGCGCGCAATCCGCTCCACCAGCGCCAGCAGGCACGGGATCACCCGCTCCACGCCGGTGCGGTCCACGCCGCCGGGGACAACCATCGCGACCTTCATCGCCCCACCAGCCGGGCGTAGGCGTCGCGCAGCTCCCGGCCCACGACGGCGAAGGAGAGGTGGCGGTCGAAGTGCTCCCGTGCCCGCGCCCGCTCCGCGCCGCGCGGGCGGGCCGCGTGCTCCACCAGCAGCGCGGCGAGGGCGGCCGTGTCGCCGCGGGGGAACAGGCCGCCCACCGCGCCGCCGCGGGTGATGCGCCGGTGCGCGGGGATGTCCGTCACCAGGGGTACGGCGCCGCTGGCCAGCGCCTCCAGCAGCGCGTACCCGCTCCCCTCGCGGCGGCTGGCGGAGAGGAACAGGTCCGCGCCGCGAAGCAGCTCCTGCACGCGCGCGTGCGGCACGCGGCCCAGCAGGCGGACGCGCTCGCGCAGCACGGGGCTCGCCTCGATGCGCGCGCGGACGTCGGCGAGAATCGGCGCGTCGCCGCACGCCATCCACAGCCGCGCGTCCGCCAGCGCCGGCGCCGCCCGCTCCACCGCGTCCAGCACGGTGAACGGGTCCTTGTCCTCCATCATCCGCCCGACCCACACCAGGCAGGGGTCCCCATGGATCCCCGCCGCCGCGCGCGCCGCCTCCGGATCGCCGGGCGTAAAGTGCGTCGATGATTCCAGCACCTCGAACACCGGCGTCTCCGGCCGCAGCACGCCGGCGGCGACGAAGGGGCGTGCCAGCTCCGCGTCGGTGAACGCGACGCCCGCCGCGTGGCGAAAGCCCCAGCGGTACAGCGCGCGGCGGGACGGGAGCGGCAGCTTGTTCCCGTGGTCCTGCACCAGCACGGGCACGCCGAGCGAGGCGGCCATCCGCACCGCGAGGGGAAAGTTGAGGCCCTGGAAGTGGATGACGTCCGGCCGCAGCGCGCGCACGCGGGCCATCAGCCGCAGGGGGAGGGCGGCGGAGAGCCGCCGCGGGAGGAGCCGCGCCCCCGATTCCGAGACAAAGTGGACGTGGACGCCCGCCGATTCCAGCACCTCGTCGCGCCAGCCGGCCTGCACCACTTCGACGTCGACCCCCGCGCCCGCCGCGGCGGCCGCCACGTCCGTGAGCGTGGGCCACGCCTCCAGCAGCTCCGCGCCGTCCCGGCCGCCCGGGTCGCGCCAGGCGCTCAGATGAATTGCTCGCACCCGCGTCCCCCGTCGTTTATCTTGCGAAAGAATCCCCCTCCCGCGCCTCGTTGCATGCCCATCGACCCGCTCCCCTTCCACGCGCTGGACCAGTCCTCCGCCGAGGTGGACCGCCGCTTTGCGCAGGCCCATGCCCGCGGCACGCCCCGCTGGTTCTGGCCGGAGATCCCGGTGGAGCGCTGGATCGCCGGCCGCCGCGAGGTCGTCCGCGTGACGGGCGAGGTGCTGGCGGGCCGGTCCGCGGCGCTGGACGCGCGGGGGGAGATCGGGGCGGACGCGCTGGGCGTCGCGGCGTTCACCATGGGGATGGGTCCGCTGCTGGGGCACTGGATCGGGACGGGGGCGCTGGACGCGGAGCCGCGCACGGCCGCCGTGCTGGCGCTGCACCTGGCGCACGGCCGCACGCGGGCGGAAAAGCTGGGCGGCGTGCTGGACGCGTCCCTCGCCGCGCTGGCGTCCGCGGGCGTCGCCGCGACGGTGATCAAGGGGATGCACACCGCCCGCGCGCTCTTTCCCAAGCCCGGCGCGCGGCCGATGTCGGACGTGGACCTGGTGGTCGCGCCCGGCGACACGCCCGCGGCGGAGGAGGCGCTGGCGGCGGCCGGGTTCACGCGGCTGAGCGGGGACTACCAGCGCCGCCCCTACCACGCCGACTGGCGCCCGCCCGGCGAGGACGGCGCGCTGCGGTCGCTGCTGCTGACCCACCGCGACAACCCGCTCGCGCTGAACCTGCACGACGGCTTCGACCGCTTTCCCGGCCACGGCCGCGTGGCGCTGGGCGCGCCGGGTGAGGCGGATGTGGCCGAGATGCCGGGCGTCCGCACCCCCGCGCGCGCCCTGGCCGGCCCCTTTCTGGCCGCGTACCTGGCCGCGCACGCCAGCGAGCAGCGCGAGAACCTGCTGCTGATCCGCCTGGTGGAGCTGGTGCTGGTGATGCGGGGGACGGATCCGGCGGCCCTGCGCGCGTTCCTGCACGCGCGGCGGATGGCGCACCACGTCTACCCCGCGCTGGCGCTGGCGGAGCGGCTGGCGCCGGGAACGCTGGAGGCCGGGTTCCTGTCGTGGCTGCGGGCGGAGAGTGGCGCCCGCGTCCGCGCGGCGGTGGCGGCGCTGGACCTGGCGATGCTGCAGCGGATGGACGCGCCCATGGCCGGCGGCCGCTCCCTGGCGGCGCAGGGGCCGATGGACGGGCTGCGCGCCGCGCTCCGCTGGCTGGTGCCGCACCCCTCGGTGCCGCGCGTGGCCGCGGTGTACCGCAACCGCTGGGGCCGGCTGGTAGCGCTGATGCGCGCGCGCTGACGGTCCCAGCGCGAGTCCACAAGAAGAATGGGCCTCACGCAGAGTTAGCAGAGTCAGCAGAGTTTTCTCGTGCCGTTTCCTCGGCTCTCGTGCGTCCGAAGCCTGGTTCGCGTGAGCGGGCGGCGTGGCGCGCCGGTCGGCGAAGCACAAGCGGGCGTGATCTGCCGGAAACGAGAAATTGATGGAATGCGGCAGGGGGCACATCCGCGTTTTTTGGAGGAGGGATGCGGACCGCCCGATGATCTCCGGAGGGCACCGGAGTCTGTCGATCGCACCACCTGATGTGCGATCCGGAGAACCATCCCCTACCTCGACGATCGAGGTGACGCGGGTCGCTTTTTGGATGGACATCACGCCGCACCCGCCGGCTCGGGGCGCGGGACGGCGGCGGGAACGGCGAAGCGGCCGCGGCGCAGGAGGAAGCTGGCGGCCAGCGCGCCCCCCGCCGCCAGCCCCAGCGCCCCCGCCACGCCGAAGAGCACAGCGAACGAGGTGCGCTCCAGCAGCACGCCGCCCAGCGCGGCGCCGGCCAGCCCGCTCCCCTCCGTGGCCGCGTTGCGCCAGCTGCTCACGGCGCCGCGGCGGTCTTCCGGCGCGCCGCGCAGCAGCAGCTGGTCCACCAGCGGGTGCGTGGCCGGCGCGGCGAAGCCCTGCACCAGGTACAGCGCGATCGCCGGCCCAAGCACCGCCACCCCCGCCATCCCCCACACCGCGGGGCCGAACAGCAGCACCCACCCCAGCAGCACCCGCGCGGGCCCCAGCCGCGCCGCGATCGAGCCGCTGGCGAACACCGCCACCGCGCTCACCGCCTGCGCCGCCGCCATCAATCCCCCGATGCGGCTGAGCGGCAGCCGGTGCACCTGCTGAAAATAGAGGTTGAAGAAGGGGATGACGAGCGCCGCCGCCGTCATCCACAGCGCCACCAGGGCCACGCGCGCCAGCACCGGCGCCGGCACCGCGAGCGATTCCACGATCCCGCGGAGGCGCGGCGCGGACGTCGTTTCGGCCGATGGACGAGCCTCCGCGTGCGCAGGCAGCCGCAGGGTGGCGAACAGGGCGCCGCCCAGCAGCGTTCCCCCCGCGCCGATGGCGAGCGCCGCGCGGACGCCCGGCATCCCCCCGCCCAGCAGCTGCGGGACGGCGCCGGCGCCCCACGTCCACACGGCGCCGCTGGCGAGGAGAAGGCCCACGTTCCATGAAAAGGCGCGCGCCTGCGTGGGGCCGCTGGCCAGCGCCAGCGTCGCCGGCCCTATCGCTACCCGCCACGCCGCCGTCCCCGCCCCCGCCACGAACGCCGCCGCGTACAGCGCCGACAGGCTCTCCGCAAAGGCGCCCGCCATCAGCCCCGCCGCGGCGACCAGGGCGGCGAGCAGGTAGGTGCGCCTGGGCCCGGCCCGATCGACGAGGATGCCGGCCGGGGCCAGCGCGGCCAGGCCGCCGGCGGTGAGCGCCGCGGCGGCCGCGCCCATGGCCGCGGGCCCGGCGTTCAATTCCGCCAGGTAGAAGTTGTACAGGAACCCGTGCGCGAACAGCCCGCTGCCAAAGAGCACGTTGGCGGCGAAGAAGCGGGCGAGCGCGGAACGCGGGGCGGGTGCGGGCAAGGGCGTGCGCGGGGCGAGTGTCTGGTTCGTCGCAATTCGCGACGGGGTGCAGCAAAACGATCCAGCGGCGGGCGTGCGCCGGGCGTCCCGGCCCGCGGGCGGGTGCCGCGGATCGGCTTTCGCGCGAAGGACTTACGCTGCGCGAAGGCGGATCGCTCGATGTGGTGCCTGCCCTGCTCAAGGCGCGAGGCACATGCCACACGTCCCGCGGGTCATCCGTCCCCTGCATCCCCCGGAATCCCCATGCTCCGTGCGACCCGCCGTGCCGCGCTCACCGTCCTCCTCATCCCCTTCATCCCCACCGCAGCCGCCGCGCAGCAGGACTCCGCGGCCCTGCGCGACACGGTGCGCTTCGACCCGCTGGTGGTAACGGCGGGCAAGGTGCCCGTCCGCGCGTCGGAGTCGGGGCTGGCGCTCACCGTGGTCCCCGCCCAGGCGGCGCGGCAGCCGTTTGCCATGGACGTGCTGCGCGCGCTCCCCGCCAGCCACATGGACGAGGCGGCGGGCCCCGGCGGCCCCGCCATCGTACGCCTGCGCGGCGGCGAGGAGATGCACACGCAGGTGCTGGTGGACGGCGTGCAGGTGAACGAGAACGGCGGCTTCTTCGACTTTCAGGGGCTTACGCTGGCCGGGCTGGACCGGGTGGAGGTGGCGCGCGGGCCGCAGAGCGCCGTCTACGGGTCGTCGGCCATGAGCGGGGTGGTGAACTTCGTCACCCGCGCGGGGCAGCCGGGGCGCACGCGGCTGGAGGCGCTGTCGGAGGGCGGCGAGGCCTCGGAGCACGGGCGCAGCTACCGCGTGACCGCGGGCGCCAGCGGCGGCAGCCAGGCGCTACGCTGGGCCGCCGGCGCGGGGAGCACCTACAGCCGCGGCCACCTCTCCGTGCCCCACGACGTGAGCGCGCTGGACGGCTCGCTGCGCCTGGACACGGACCCCGCGGCGCGCTGGCAGGGGACGGCCACGCTGCGGTGGATCGGGGTAGAGGGCCGGCTGCCGGTGCGCGACCCCGGTGCCACGCGGGTGCCGCTGGACCCCAACGCGCGGTACGAGCGCGACCGCGCCATCGCCTCCGCGTCGGCCCGCTTTGCCCCCGGCGGCGCGTGGAGCCACCAGCTGCGCGCGTCCGCCTATCGCCAGCGCTTTGTGTATGATGATGAGAAGGACGGGGTTCCCGCACAATCCTTTTTTGTCTTCGACGCCAACTTCTTCATGGAGAGCGTGCTGGTGCGCTCCGGGCTGGAGTACGTGGGCAGCTGGGACGGGCGGAGGGCGGAGGACGGCTCCGGCCTGGCGCTGACGTGGGGCGCGCAGGGGGAGCGCGAGGCGCTGGAGACGGAGTCGGACGGCGACTTCGGCCTGGGCGAGCAGGCGCTGGACCGCGGGAGCGGCGCGCTGTTCGGCGAGGCGCGGGTGGGGATCGGCCGGAGCGTACGGCTGATGGCCGGCGCCCGCGCGGAGCGCTACGAGGGGCTGGGGACGGAGGTCACTCCCCGCGCCAGCGCCGCGATCCGCATCGTCCCGGATCTACTGACCGTGCGAGCGGCGGTGGCGCGGGGGTACAAGGCGCCCAACCTCCAAGAGCAGTACGTGGAGAACCCCTTCATCGCCGGCAACCCGGAGCTGGAGCCGGAGCGCAGCGCCAGCGTGGAGCTGGGGGTGGACGCCGTGGCGCCCGACGGCCGGCTGAGCGGCGGGGTGACCGTCTTCCGGCAGACCTTCTTCGACCTGATCCGCACCGTGCCGCTGGAGGGGACGGAGAAGCAGATCAACCGCAACCTGGGCCGCAGCCGCGCCACCGGCGTGGAGTGGAGCGCCCGCTACGCCCCCGGCCGCGCCTGGGCCGTGGGGACGGACGGCGCCTGGATCCGCACCCGCATCGTGGAGAACTCCGGCCTGGACGCCACCGCCTTTCCCATCGGCGAGGCGCTCCCCGGGCGGCCGGACGTCGTGGGCGCCGCGTACCTGGAGGTGTCGCCCGTGCGCCGGCTGACGGGGACAATCCGGGGGACGTACGTGGGCGGGCAGACGGTGCTGAGCGAGCGGTTCAGCGGGGCGCGGGTGGAGGTGGATCCGTACCTGCTGGCCTCCGTGGGCGCGGACTACGCGCTGTGGGAGAGCGCCTTTCTCTACGCCCGGCTGGACAACGCGTTCAACGCGGAGTACGAGACGGCGTTCGACAGGCCCGGCGCGCCGATGACGCTGTTCGTCGGCGTGCGGCTGGACACGGGCGCGCGGGCGCGTTGACCGGCGCCTTCGACGCGCGATAGCTTCCCCGCCGGGCCGGCAGACCGCCGGCCCGGCGTCGTTTCTGGCGGCGCCGCATCCCACGTTCCGACCGACGCACGCGCATGGCCGCTCCCACCATCCGCCCCGCCACCCCCGCGGACGGCGAGACCTTCCTTACGCTGGTGGATGCGCTGGCGGATTACGAAAAGCTGGACCGCCCCACCCCCGATGCGCGCCGGCGGCTGCTGAACGACGCGTTCGGCGAGCGGCCGCGCATCAGCGTGTTCCTGGGCGAGATCGACGGGCGGGCGGTGGCGTACGCCATCGTGCTGGAGACGTATTCGTCGTTCCTGGCGCTGCCCACGCTGTACCTGGAAGACCTGTTCGTGGTCCCCGACGCGCGGCGGATGGGGATGGGGAGCGCGTTCTTCCACGCGCTGGCGGCAGAGGCGATCCGGCGCGGATGCGGGCGGATGGAG
>DASQBH010001567.1:0-3470 GCA_035635315.1 Longimicrobium sp. | reverse complement strand
GTGAGGCCATAGGACACGGCACGAGAAAACTCTGCCGACTCTGCGAACGCTGCGTGAGGCCGAATCGGTTCGCGGACCCGGGACCCGGCATCAGCGCCTGCCGACCCCCCGAATCCAGACGGCGTCCCGTAAAGACGCGGCGGCGCAGAGAGAAGAAGGGAGAGGTCCGGATGGATCTGTCCTGCATCGATGGACACCGGCGCCGTCACGCGCCGTGCGGCGCCAGGCCGCGGGCCTCCATGGCCAGGAACAGCAGCACGGCGCCGGACGCCAGCAGGTCCGCGCCCACGAAGACGCCCACCGCCCAGAGCGAGGTGGCGGGCCAGAGGGCCCAGAGCAGGGCGCCCAGCAGCAGGGTGACCGAGCCATGGGCGATCGAGGCGCCGCGCCCGGGGGCCGACGCGGCCAGCGACCACAGCAGCCGCAGCGTTCCGCCGGCGATCAGCACCACGGTGAGCAGCAGCGTGACCCCCGCCGCGGGCGGCCGCGGCCCCGCCACCAGCAGCAGGCCGCATACGAGGTAGAGCACCCCCACCAGCAGCGCGGGGACAAAGCTGGCCCAGCGGCTGCGCCAGAACCGGAACGCGTGGGCCGACTCCACGGCCCCGCCCGTCACCAGCACCGCCCCCAGCATCCCCACCGAAAAGCGCGGGGTGGCCGCGGCCGTCACCGCGGCGCCCGCGCCCAGCGACGCCAGCACCCCGCCCAGCAGGAGCAGGCGCCCTCTGCGCCTCCACAGCTCGGCCGCGGGCGAGGTGGGCTCCGGGGCAGGATGCGCGGCCATGCGGGCGTTCGCCTCACCCGCCGCGCAGCGGCAGCGCGAACCAGAAGGTGCTGCCCGCGCCGGGCTGGCTCTCCACCCAGATCCGCCCGCCGTGGGCGTCCACGATCCCCTGGGCGATGGCCAGCCCCAGCCCCGCGCCGCGGCGGTCGCGGTTGTCGGCCTTCCAGAAGCGGTCGAACACCCGGACGCGCTGATCCTCGGGGATCCCCGGGCCCTGGTCCGTCACCCCCACGCGTACCTCGCCGGGCGCCTCCTCGGCCCGCAGGCGGATGGAGCCGCCCTTCCGTGAGAACTTGATCGCGTTTCCCAGCAGGTTGCCCAGCACGCGCTGCAGCTGCCGCTCGTCGAACGAGACCGGGGGCAGGCTTCCCGGGATCTCGCACCGCAGCTCGAGCTCCTGTGCCCTGCAGAGCGGGCGGAACTGCTCGCAGCACTCGCCCAGCAGGGCCGCCAGGTCGCGCCCCGCGAGCGCCACCTCGAAGCGCCCCGCCTCCATGCTGCTCACGTCCAGCAGGTCGCCGATCAGCGAGTCCATCTGCTGGGCGGCGCGGCCGATCACGTCCAGCCAGCGGCGGGTCTCCTCGCGCCGCTCGCGGGTGGTCTCGGAGAGAAAGATGGCCGTGGTCACGATCGTGTGCAGCGGGTTGCGCAGGTCGTGCGATACCACCCCCAGCACCTCTTCGCGCGCGCGCAGGGCGCGCTGCGCCGTCTGGTACAGGTGCGCGTTCTCCAGCGCCAGCGCGCCGCGCTGCGCCACGTCCTTTGCCAGCAGCAGGTCCATGGGCCCGTAGCGGCGGCCGCGCTGGGCGATCCCCAGGGTGAGCACCGCCAGCACCTTATCGTGCGCGGCCACGGGCACCACCATGTAGGCGTGGGTGCCCAGCCAGTGCGCGCTCCCCGGCTCCAGGGCGGCGTCGAGCGCCGCCAGCCCCGCTTCGTCGGCCTCGGCGCAGAACACCGGCTCGGCCGTTCGCGCCACCCGCGCCACCGGGCTTTCGCCGGCCTCGGCGCCGGGGGGCAGGGAGGCGCCGGGGGCCAGCAGCTTCTCGCGCGAGGGGCGTACGTGCGCCACCGCCGCCCGCCGCATGCCGCCGTCGGGCTCCACCAGGTCCACCATGCAGAAGTCGCCCAGCACGGGGATGCACAGCCGGGCCAGGCTGGCGGCGGTCACCTCCACGTCCAGCGCCGAGTCCAGCACGGCGCCGGCGCGGGCCAGGAAGCGCTGGCTCTCTTCCACCCGCTTGCGCTCGGTAACGTCAACCATCCACCCCGTCACCCGCACCGGCTCGCCGCGCGCGTTGCGCATCACGTAGGCGCGGTCGTGCACGGTGGCGTAGGTGCCGTCTCCGCGCAGAAAGCGGTACTCGTCGGTCCACGCGGCGGCCACCCCGCCGATGGCGCCGTGCAGCCCGGCCACCACGCGCTCGCGGTCGTCGGGGTGCACGTGCTCGAAGTGCCACTCGGGCGAGTGGCGCACCTCGTCGGGGGTGTAGCGCAGGCGCAGCGGGCCGGCGTCGTTCCACGTCAGGCGCCCGCTGGCCAGGTCCCAGTCCCACGTCACGTCGTTGGTGGCCAGCTCCAGAAGCCGCAGCCGCTCGTCGCTCAGCCGCAGAGCCTGCTCGCGCAGCGCCCGCTGGGTCACGTCCACCAGGTAGCCGCGGAACTCGCGGGGGCGGCCGTCGTCGTCGAAGTCGGCGGCCAGCCGGGCCACCACCCGCACGCGGGTGCCGTCGCGCCGGACCAGCTCCAGCTCGGAGGGCCCGGTGGCGCCGCCGCCCCGGCGCAGCCTTTCCACGCGCTCGGCCAGCTCGCCGGGCCCGGCCTCGAGCCGGTTGAGCTCCACCCCCACCGCCGCTTCGGGCGAGGGAAACCCGGCCAGCCGGGCGAACTCGGGGTTGCAGGACACGATGCGGCAGTCGGGCGAGGCCACCACGGCTCCGCACAGGTCGTCCTCGAACACCCGGCGATAGCGGGCCAGCTCGTCACGCAGCGCGTCGTCCGGGGCCGAGGCCAGGCTCACGTCCTGCCCCGCGCCCACCACCACGAACCGGTCGCCCGTGGCGATGCGTCCCAGGTGCAGCTCCACCCGTGCCTGCGAGCCGTCGCGCCGGCGCACGGGGGTGCACACGTGCACGCTCCCGTCGCCGGGCTGCAGCGCCCGCGCCGCGTCCAGCAGCCGCTCGCGGTCCTCTCCTTCGAACAGCAGGTCCTCGGGGGCGTCCATGGCAGTGATCTCCTCGAGTGTGTATCCCACGATCCGGGCAAATTCGGGATTGGCCCAACGGAACCGGCCGTCCTCCAGCATGAACAACCCCACCAGCGGCTGCTCCGCGATGCCGCGGAGCGCCTCGGTCCCGGTCAGGGCCTCTCGCGCCTGGCGCAGCGCGGTACCCACCTGCCGCGCCTCTTCCCGCGCATCCATGCGCTCCAGCTCGTGGCAGGCGAACACGGCCAGCTCGTGCAGCACCTTCTCCTCGTCTTCGGCCCAGGCGCGGGGGAGAAAGTCCACGGCGGCCAGCGCGCCGCGCAGGGTGCCGGCCGCGTCGCGCAGCGGCTGCGCCAGGCACGCCACCACCCCCGAGCGCGCCAGTAGCGCCCCCCGCCGCCCGTCGTGCCGCGCGTCGCGCAGGGAGAGCGGGCCCAGCTCGCCGTTGTGCCGGGGGAGGGCGCGGGTAAGCCGCAGGGC
>DASQBH010001566.1:0-4692 GCA_035635315.1 Longimicrobium sp. | reverse complement strand
GGGGAAGCAGCAGGACGAGCGCCGAGCGCTGCTCCCACTTCTGGTGCGACGCCGCCAGGTACTGGTCGATCATCACCTGCGCGCCGTTCACGAAGTCGCCGAACTGCGCCTCCCACAGCACCAGCGCCTGCGGGTCCGAGACGCTGTAGCCGTACTCGAAGCCCACCACCGCCATCTCCGACAGCGGCGAGTTGTGGATCTCGAAGCTCGCCTTTGCCTGCGGCAGGCGATGGAAGACGTTCAGCCGCTCCCCCGTCTTGGCGTCGCGCAGCACGGCGTGGCGGTGGCTGAAGGTGCCCCGCTCCACGTCCTGCCCCGTGAGCCGCACGGGCGTGCCCTCCGCCAGCAGCGACGCGAACGCCAGCGCCTCCGCGTGCCCCCAGTCGATGTTCGGCTGTCCGCTGCCGGCTTCCGCGCGGCGCTGCAGCGTCTTTTCCAGCCGCGGGTTGGGGCTGAAGCCCTCCGGCCGCGCCAGCAGCGCCGCGTTCAGCTCCAGCAGCGTCTCGCGCGGCACGGCGCTCTCTCGCGCCGGCTTGCCGTTGGGCGAGTGCTCGCCGTGGCCGTGCGGCTGCGCCGCGCCCTGCCCGTCCAGCACCCGGCCCAGCTCGTCCATCACGCGCTTCAGCGGCGCATCGGCCTCTTCCTGGGACATCACGCCGTCGGCCACCAGCCGCTCGGCCAGCACGGCGCGGGCGGTGGGGTGGCCCTTGATGCGCTCGTACATCACCGGCTGGGTGAACGCCGGCTCGTCGCCCTCGTTGTGCCCCCAGCGGCGGTAGCCCACCAGGTCGATGACGAAGTCCTTGCCCCAGCGCCGGCGGTACGCCGCGGCCAGCCGCGCCGTGCCCAGGCACGCCTCGGCGTCGTCCGCGTTCACGTGCACCACGGGGACCTCGAAGCCCTTGGCCAGGTCGCTGGAGTAGCGGGTGGAGCGCCCCTGCTGCGGGTCGGTGGTAAAGCCGACCTGGTTGTTGGCGATGATGTGGATCGTCCCGCCGACGGTGTAGCCCGCCAGGCACTGCATGTTGATGGTCTCGGGGACCACCCCCTGCCCCGGGAACGCCGCGTCGCCGTGGATGACCACGCCCAGGCCGCGGGCGCGGTCCAGCACCGGCGGGCCGGCGGCGGAGGTGTCGTCCTGGGCCGAGCGCGTCATCCCCACCACCACCGGGTTGACGAACTCCAGGTGGCTGGGGTTGGGCGAAAGGCGCACGCGCACGAGGCGGCCGCTCACCTCGCGCTCGTCCGTCCACCCCATGTGGTACTTCACGTCGCCCGACGGCTCGTCGGAGTTCTGCTCGTCGTCCTCGCCCACCTTCTGCTGCGCCACCTTGAAGCCGGCCAGCATCATCTCGTACGGCTTGCCCAGCACGTGGGTCAGCACGTTCAGCCGGCCGCGGTGCGCCATGCCGATCATCACGTCGTCGGCACCGGCGGCGGCCGCGTCGGAGATGATCTCGTCCAGCATGGGGACCATGGCGTCGGTCCCCTCGATGGAGAAGCGCTTCTGCCCGAAGAAGGCGCGGTGCAGAAAGCGCTCGAAGCCCTCCACCTGCGACAGCCGGTCCAGCAGCGCGCGGCGGCGCTCCGGCGGCAGCGGCTGGGCGTAGGTGCCGTTCTCGATGGCCTCGCGAATCCAGGCGCGCTCGGCGGGGTCGGGCAGGTGCAGGAACTCGTATCCCACCGTGCCCATGTAGATGCGGCGCAGCCGCTGGATCTCGTCCAGGGCGTTGGCCGAGCGCGGGTCGTGGCCGTAGATGGTCTGCGGCGGAAGCTGCGCCAGCTCCGCCTCGGTCAGGTGGTAGCGCGCGATGTCGAGCACCGGGTCCGGCGCGGCGTCGCCGCCCAGCGGGTCCAGCCGCGCGGCGGTGTGGCCGCGCGCGCGGATGGTGCGCCCCAGCTCGCGCGCGGAGAACAGCTTGTCCAGGTCCGGCGCCGCGCCCGCGGGAGCGGACGGAGCCGGCGCGGCCGACGGAGCCGCCGCCGCGTCCAGCGCCGCGAGCTCCGCGGGGGAGACGGAGGCGAAGTAGGTGCGCCACCCCTCGTCCACCGAGGCGGGGTCGCGCTGAAAGCGCTCGTACAGCTCGAGTACGTAGCCCGCGTTGGGGCCGTGAAAGCGAAGCTCTGCCATGGGTCCAGCCCTCGTGGTGGCGCACGCGTGCGCGCATGCGCCCGTAAGCCCTGCCGCCGTTTCGCGGGCGGAGGGCGATCCGCCTGAACTTATGCGACGGCGTCCCCTGCCGCTACCGGTGATTCGGTGAACGGGTGACGGGGTGAACGGATGACCGTGTGAGGCCGACGCAGGGAGTGGACCGGAAGCGCGGCACAGGGGTTCTCGCCCGACTCTCCTTTGGCTCCCCGTCGCTTATTGCGGAGGCGGAAAGAGGTGCGGAACTGCGTCCGCGGGTGCCCCTCCCCCGGCCCCTCCCCGTTCGTTCCTCACGGAGAGGGGAAAATTCGATCCCGTTCCCGAAGGTGCGTCGCACCTCCCTCCCCCACGCAGTTTGTGGGGGAGGGCCGGGGAGGGGGGCGGCCCGCCATCTCGCGCGAAGCCGCCCATACCGAAGCGGCCCGGGCACGCGATCGCGCACCCGGGCCGCTACATCCACCGAAGACGTGCAGTCTACTGGATCGACTTCAGCTGCACGACGATGGGCTGGCCGACGAGCTCCTGCTTGAGCACCACGTGCGGGGCGTCGGCGCGCAGCCAGAGGGTCATGGCCGACGAGCCGCCGGTGGACGACACGCGGTACGCCTGAAAGGTGCCCGCCGGCACCGTCACGCTCTCCACCGCGCCGACGGTGTAGGTGACGGGGGCCACGGCGCCGGTGCTGGTGTTGAAGACCGGGATCACGATCGTCTTGCCCTCCGCCAGGTCGGCGGTGGAGAGCATGGCGTCTTCCATCTGGCTCCACGCGGCGCCCGCAACGGATTCGGCGTCGAACGTCTTGTTGCCGCCGGCCTGCGCGGGCATCTCGCTCGCGCCCACGAAGCGGCCGTTCTCCACCCGCACGTCGGCGCGGCCGTCGAAGGGGCCGGCGTACGTCTCGTTGTACGTCCGAGGCTCCCACCCCGGGCCCCACACGCCGGTAATGGTCTGCTGCACGGGGCCAAAGCTGCCGGTCATCGAATGCTTCCAGCCGTCGCCCTCGCGCGCCAGGGTGTTGCTCATGCGGCCGATGGGGTTGCCCTGCGCCAGGATCTCGTACTCCGCGGTGTACGGCCGCAGGCGCGAGATGTCGAACGAGGCGCCCGACGCGCGCACCTCCAGCGCCGAACGGTCCATCGGGCGCCCCTCGACATCCACCAGCTCCACCGGGGCGATGCGCTCCAGCCCGGCCAGCACCCGTCCCGCATCGCCCACGACGGTGACGACCAGGCTGTCGGGGCGCAGGTAGCGGGCGGCCACGCGGCGCACGTCATCCACCGTCACGGCGGAGATGCGCTCGCGGCGCTGCAGCAGGTCCTCGATCGGCAGCCCCTTGAGGCGGGTGAGCGCCACCTGCGACGCCACGTCGTTCGCCGTCTGGATGCTGATGGGGAACGAGCCGACCAGGTAGCCCTTGGCGGATTCCAGCTCCTCGGCGGAGACGGGCTCGACGGCGATGCGCCGGATCTGGCTCAGCATCTCGGCCACGGCGCTGTCGGTGACCTCGCTGCGCACCTCCATCCCCGCCATCAGCCGGCCGACGTCGGTGGGGCGGTCGACGTCGGTCCAGGCGCCGTACGTCCACCCCTTCTGCTCGCGCAGGATGGCGAACAGGCGCGAGTCGGTGCCGCCCCCCAGGATCTTGTTCAGCACCAGGAGGGCGGGATAGTCGGCGTCCGCGGCGCGGATGGTGTTGCGGCCGGCGCGCACGCTGGACTGCACGGCGCCGGGGCGGTGCACCAGCAGGATGCGCGTGGGCGCGGACGCGGGGATGCCGGTGTACGCCGGGCGCGGCGCGTCCCCGCCCTGCCATCCGCCAAAGCGGGTGCGCGCCATCTCCTCCACCCGCGCGCCGTCCACGTCGCCCGCGACGACGAGCATGGCGTTGCCGGGTTTGAAGTGCGCCTGGTGGAACGCCACCATGGCGGCGCGGTCCAGGCTGGCCAGCGTCTCGGGCGTGCGGTAGCGGCCGTAGGGGTGCCGGCCGTACAGCCGCTCGGTAAAGCGGCGGTTGGACAGGTAGCCGGGGTCCGCCATCCACTGCTGCAGCTGCGAAAGGGCGCGCTCGCGCGAGGCGGCCACCTCGTCCTCGGGAAACGAGGGGTTCAGCGTGACGTCGGCCACCAGCTCCATGGCCAGCGGCAGGTGCTCGGCAAGGACGGTGGAGTACACGTTGATGTAGTCCTCCGCCGACCCGGCCCCGATGCTGCCGCCGGTGCGCTCGATGGCGCCGGAAAGCTCCGCGCCGCTGCGCGTGGTGGTTCCCTTGGGAAGGAGCTCCGCGAAGAGCCCGGCCAGGCCCACGCGCTCCCCCGGCACCGCGGCGGAGCCCGAGCCGACCAGCAGGTTCACGCTCACCACCGGGTGCGCGTGGTTCTCCACCACGATCAGCCGCAGCCCGTTGGGGAGCGTGGTCTCGCGGAAGGCGGGGAACTGCAGCGGGCGCGCGGGAAGCGGCGCCGGCGGGTCCTGGCGCTGTGCGGCGGCGGGCGCGGCGAGGCCCACGATCGCCAGCGCAAGCGCGGCGCGGCGCATCATCATCG
>DASQBH010001565.1:0-5822 GCA_035635315.1 Longimicrobium sp. | reverse complement strand
ATCACCCGCGTGCTGGGCGAAATGCGTACCTTCTCGGTAATCTGGCTGGGCCAGCTGGTCTCGTCGCTGGGCTCGGGCCTTACCGGGTTCGCGCTGCCGGTGTGGGTGTACCAGAAGACCGGGTCCGCCGAGGCGTTCGGCCTGCTGTTCTTTGCCGCCACCGTGCCGATGGTCGTGCTCTCCCCGTTCGCGGGAGCGCTGGTGGACCGCTGGGACCGCCGCCGCGTGCTGCTGGTGAGCGACGGGCTTTCGGCGCTGATGACGCTGGCCATTGCCGCGCTGCTGTACACCGACACCTTCCGCATCTGGCACTTCGTGCTGCTCTCGGGGCTCGGCTCCGCCGTGGCCACGTTCCAGATGCCGGCGTTCACCGCGTCGGTGGGCATGCTGGTGCCCAAGCGGCACTTTGCCCGCGCGTCGGGGATGATGCAGACCAGCGAGGCCGTCACCGGCATCCTTACCCCGCTGGTGGCGGGCGTGCTGGTGACCACCATCGGGCTGTGGGGGATCCTGGCCATCGACGTGGCCACCTTCCTGATCGCCGTGGCCACGCTGGCCGCCGTCAAGATCCCCAACCCGCCGCCCGCGCCCGGCCCGCGCCAGCACCTGCTGCGCGAGGCGCACGACGGCTGGGTGTTCGTTCGCCAGCGGCCGGCGCTGCTGTACCTGCTCATCTACTTCCCCGTCATCAACCTGGGGCAGGGGATGGTGAACCCGCTGTTCAACCCCATGGTGCTCTCGTTCGCCAATCCGGCGGAGCTGGGCGCCGTGGTGTCCATCTCCAGCGTGGGAATGCTGCTGGGGAGCGTGGCGCTGAGCGCGTGGGGCGGGCCGCGCAGCAAGGTGACGGGGCTGGTGGTGGGGCAGGGGGTGTGCGCATTCTTCCTGATGTGTGTGGGGCTGCGCCCCTCGCTGGTGCTGGTCACCGTCTCCATGTTCCTGATGCTGCTGCTGGCGCCCCTGTCGCAGGGAAGCAGCCAGGCCATCTGGCTGAGCAAGACGCCGCAGCACATGATGGGGCGCGTGTTCGCCATCCGCCGCATGCTGGCGCTTTCCACCATGCCCGTCGCCGCGCTGGCGTGCGGGCCGCTGGCGGACCGCGTGTTCAACCCGCTGCTGATGCCCGGCGGCGCGCTGGAGCACAGCGTGGGGCGCGTGCTGGGCGTGGGGCCCGGGCGCGGCATCGCCCTGCTGTTCGTGCTGGTGGGGCTGTTCGTGATGGCGGCCACCGCCCTGCTGTACCTGAGCCCGCGCGTGCGCCGGCTCGAAGCCGAGATCCCCGACGCCGCCCCCGCGCGCCCCGCCGCGCCGGAGGCCGCACCCGCGCCCGCGCCGCAACCGGCGGCGGCGGGCGCATGACCGTGTTACCACACTTTCACACCGCGGAACCATGAGCAACGAAGAGCGCGAGGACACCACCATCTACGAGGCGGTGGTGAACCACGAGGAGCAGTACTCCATCTGGCCCGCCGACCGCGAGCTGCCGCTGGGGTGGAGCAAGGCCGGCAAGAGCGGCCTCAAGCCCGAGGTGCTGGCGTGGATCGAGGAGGTGTGGACCGACATGCGCCCCCTCTCGCTGCGCAAGAAGATGGAGGAGGACGGGCTCGCCTGAGCCCCTCCCTCCCCCTCGATCCTCCCCTTTCGATGACGATCGCACAGCCGCAGGCGCCCGCGCCGCACCAGGCCGCGGGCGCCGGGCGCTCGTGGCAGCTCCTGGTGCTCGCCGCGGAGAGCCCGGCCGGGCTGGAGGCCGCCACCGACGCGCTCGCCGCCTGGCTGGGCGAGCACCCCGACGCCGGCCTGGCCTCCGTGGCCCGCGCGCTGCACCTGCGCGCGGGCCGGGGCGGGCACCGGCGCATGGCCGTGTGCAAGGACGCGGCGGACGCGGCGGCCGTGCTGGCCGCCCGCGACCCGCAGCGGGTGATGACCGCCGCCCCCGCCGCCGGCGCGGCGGAGGTGGTGTTCCTCTTTCCCGGCCTGGGCGAGCAGTACGTGGGGATGGCCCGCGGGCTCTACCGCATGGAGCCCGTCTTTCGCCAGGCGTTCGACCGCTGCGCGGCCGTTCTCCAACCGCTGCTGGACACCGACCTGCGCGACGTCGTCCTCCCCGACGCCCCCGCCGGCGCCGAGGGAGTGCCGGCGGCGGGGAGCGGCATCGACCTGCGCGCCATGCTGGCGCGGCTCCGGGAGACGGGCGACGCCGCTACCCAGCGTCTGAACCGCACGGAGCTGGCGCAGCCCGCCGTCTTCGCGGTGGAGGTCGCCCTGGCGCGACTCCTCCTCTCCTGGGGCATCCGCCCCGTGGGGATGATCGGCCACTCGCTGGGCGAGTACGCCGCCGCGGCCACCGCCGGAGTGCTCCCCCTGGACGGCGCGCTGGAGCTGGTCGCCCGGCGCGCGAAGATGATCGACGCGCTCCCCGGCGGCGCCATGCTGGCCGTGCCCCTCTCCGAGGCCGAGACCCGGCCGCTGCTGGGGCCGGAGCTGGCCATCGGCGCCGTCAACTCGCCCACGACGTGCGTCGTCTCGGGTCCGGAGGCCGCCGTCGCCGCGCTTGAGGCGCGGCTGGCGGAGCGGCAGGTGGTGTCGCGCCGGCTGGCGACCACGCACGCCTTCCATTCCCCCATGATGCGGCCGATCGCCGGGCCCTTCATGGAGATGCTGCGGGGGATGGAGCTGGGCGCGCCGGAGCTCCCCTTCGTCTCCAACGTCACGGGCACCTGGGCCCGGGCGGACGAGGTGCGCACGCCGGAGTACTGGGCGCGCCACATGACCGGCGCCGTGCGCTTCAGCGACGGCATCGCCGAGCTGGCGGCCAACCCGGCGCGCGTCTTCGTGGAGGTGGGGCCGGGGCAGACGCTGGGCTCCTTTGCCCGGCAGTCCGGCGCCACGCGGCACATCGTGCTCCCCACCATCCGCCCGGCGTACAACAAGCAGCCCGACACCGCCTTTCTCCTGGGCACCCTGGGCCGGCTCTGGCTGGCGGGGGCCCCGGTGGCGTGGGACGGGCTCTTTCCCGGCGGCGCTCCCGAGCCCGCCTTCCTCGGCGGCCTGCCGGCCGCCTGACGCGGCCGCTCCATGGAAACCCGGCGCACCGCTCTTCCGGGCGCCTTGCGGATACAACCGAAACGGCAACAGGACAGCAGATGAAGACCAGCGTGGTGGGCGTGGTGGGGGCGGGGGTGATGGGCGTGGGGGTGTCGCAGAACCTGGCGCAGACGGGGCACCGCGTGGTGCTGCTGGACCTGAGCGAGCAGGTGCTGGAGCACGCCCGCGCCGAGATCGAGCGCAACCTGCGCTTTCACGGCTTCTTCACCAAGCAGAAGGGCGGCCCGCCGCCGGCCGAGGTGATGGAGCGCATCACCTTCACCACCGACTACGCGCCCTTTGCCCAGGCCGACTTCGTGGTGGAGAACGCCACGGAGAAGGTGCCGGTCAAGGAGCGCATCTACCCCGTGCTGGACGAGGTCTGCCCGCCGCACGCCTGCTTTGCCGCCAACACGTCGTGCATCAGCATCACGCGCATCGGCGGGTGGACCAGGCGGCCGGACCGGGTGCTGGGGATGCACTTCATGAACCCGGTGCCGCTCAAGCCCGTGGTGGAGACCATCCGCGGCTTCTACACCTCGCAGGAGACGATCGACACCGCGCTGGGCCTCCTGGCGCAGATGGGCAAGGAGGGGATCGTCGTCAACGACCTTCCCGGCTTCGTGAGCAACCGTGTGCTGATGCTCACCATCAACGAGGCGATCTGGGGGGTGATGGACGGCGTCGCGTCGGCCGAGGACATCGACCGAATCTTCGTCACCTGCTTCGGGCACAAGATGGGCCCCATCGCCACCGGCGACCTGATCGGGCTGGATACGATCCTGTACTCGCTGGAGGTGCTGTACGACAGCTACAACGACCCCAAGTTCCGCCCCTGCCCGCTGCTGCGGAAGATGGTGGACGCGGGGCTGCACGGCCGCAAGACGGGGCGCGGCTTCTTCGACTACGGCGTGCCGACGGCGGGAGCCTCCGCGGCGGCGTAGAGAGAAGGAGTGCCCACTGACACCAGGCACCAGGCCACCAGGCCACCAGGTACTGGCCACCGGGCACTCGAACCTCGAACCTCACTTCTTATCTGACGATGGACAACAAGCAGCAGATCCGCGAGTTCGTCTCGCGCTTCGTCCGCGGCCACGACCTGGGCGACGGCGAGGACATCTTCGCCACCGGCTTCGTGAACTCCATGTTCGCCATGCAGCTGGTGCAGTTCGTGGAGACCACGTTCGGCATCACCGTGGAGAGCGACGACCTGGACATCGACAACTTCCGCTCGATCGACGCCATCGCGGCGCTGGTGGAGCGCAAGCAGGGCGCCGGCGTCTGACGGAGACGACGCCCGTGCTGGACGCCGCCGCTTCCCCCGTCGACGCGCCCGCCGCGGACGACCGCCTGCGCACCGGCCTGGGTGCCGCGCAGGAGGCCGCGCGCCGCGGGTTCGCCGCGTGGGTGGACCGCGAGGTGGCTCCTTTCGCCGGCGCCTGGGACCGCGAAGGCCGCACGCCGCGCTCCGTCGTGGAGCGGATGGCGGCGGAAGGCTTCCTGGGCGCCGTCGTCCCCGCCGAGCTGGGCGGGACGGGGATGGACGCGGTCACCTTCGGCCTGCTGAACGAGGAGCTGGGCCGCGGCTGCTCGTCCATCCGCTCGCTGGTGACGGTGCACTCCATGGCCTGCCACTCCGTCGTGCGCTGGGGGAGCCGCGCGCAGAAGGAGGCGTGGCTGCCGCGCATGGCCCGCGGCGAGGTGATCGGCGCCTTCGGCCTCAGCGAGCCGAACGTCGGCAGCGACGCGGGCGCGATCGAAACCACGGCGGAGCTGGACGGTGACGCGTACGTGCTGCGCGGGCGTAAGAAGTGGACCACGTACGGCCAGATCGCCGACATGCTCCTCTGCTTCGCGAAGGCGGACGGCAAGCCGCTGGCGCTCCTGGTCGATCTCCACGCACCCGGCGTCACCGTCACGCCGCTGGAGGTGGCGGGGACGCGCGCCTCCATGCTGGCGGAGATCGCCTTCGACGGCGTGCGCGTGCCGAAAGAGAGCCGGCTGGCCGGCCCGGGCTTTGGCCTGGCCGTGGCGCTGTCGGTGCTGGAGCTGGGTCGCTACAGCGTCGCCTGCGGCAGCGTGGGGATCATCCGCGCCTGCCTGGACGCCGCCGCCGCGTACGCGTCGACCCGGGAGCAGGGCGGCTCCGTGATCGCGGAGCACCAGCTGGTGCAGGCCATGCTGGCCGAGATGGCGACGGACTACCGCGCCGCGCGGCTGCTGTGCCTGCACGCCGGCTGGCTGCGCGACCAGGGCGATCCGGAGGCGGGGCGCGAGGTGTTCCACGCCAAGTACTTCGCCTCCGTGGCCGCCACCCGCGCCGCCCTGGCCGCCGTGCAGGTGCACGGCGCCAATGGCCTGACCGACGCCTACCCCGTGGAGCGCTACCTTCGCGATTCGCGGGTGATGGAGATCATCGAGGGGAGCACGCAGATCCAGCAGGTCACCATCGGCCGCTGGGCCGCCGGCCTGGGCTGACGCCGACTGCGCACCGCAGCCCTGCCCTGGTTGCGGACGCACAGGTGCCCGGGACGCCGCACACGGCTTGGCCGCCGGGTCCGCGCAGGCGGACTGTGTGACGTTGTTGCCGCGAAGTAACTACTCAGGCCTGCGCACGGATTCTGCGTCAGACGTAAACAAAGGGATTGCCTCACCTGCACGGAATCCAACCGATGATGACACGCGAGGAGATCCTTGCAGTCTACGAAGCAGGTCCCGACGCGGTCGTCTCGCTG
>DASQBH010001564.1:0-2683 GCA_035635315.1 Longimicrobium sp. | reverse complement strand
CAGGTGATCCGATCAGCACGCTCCGGCGCGTCTCTGGCTGATGATCCGCTGAACCACATCCCTCTTCAAAAAAACGCGGATGTGCCCCTGCCGCACTTCCATCCCTCTCCCGTTCCCGATCGTCCACGCCGGCTCGTGCCTCGCCGACTGCCGTGCCACGCCTCCGCTCGCCACGGCCAGCTTCGCATCGCGGCAGCGGGGGAAACGGCACGAGCAAACTCCGCCGACTCTGCTGCCTCTGCGTGAGGACCGGTCTTTTGCCGGATCACGCCTCACGCGGATGTGTCAGCGGGGATCCTGATTCCGCTCCGCGTGAGGCGATTCCTTCGGCTGGACGGCTACGATTTGCGGACGGTGGAGAGCGGGGCGTAGGGATTCGCGCCGGGGTCGTCCTTCGCCAGCAGGGCCAGGCCCGTCCACGCGGACGAGGCCACGTGCAGGAAGTTGAAGTACGACCAGCCCAGGCCAGGGCCGGTGGTGGCCTCCGGCGCCGGTGTGGCGACCAGGCCGTAGCCGTCGGTGTTAGGAGCCTGCTCGATCTGCCGCAGCAGGCTGTCGTAGCACCGTCCGGCCGCGTGCTGCAGCCCCGCTTTGCTCAACTGCAGCGCCATCACCGCGCCGGCGGTGGCCTCGTTCTGCACCTCCGTGCCGTCCCGCGCAAAGCGGAAACCGAAGAAGCCGGCGCTCTCCGCGTGCATGTGGTGCATCATGTAGAGCAGGCTGTACCCCTCGTTCGGCCCGGGATCGATCCCCGCCAGCGCGGTCCAGCTCTGCGTGTCCGTGGGCACCACGCCGTCGTTCAGCTCCGGCGGGGGCGTCTCGCCGGGCCTCAGCCGGCCGCCCTGCACCAGCGCGTCCAGCTCCTTGCCCGTGGGTGGGGACTTGGTGCCGGTGCAGTAGTAGACGACGCTCGGCTTGTTGGGATCGGTGATGCGGCAGGCCAGCACCAGCTTGCGCGCGCTGGCCGAGGCCTGTGCCCAGTGCGTCTCGCCCGTAAGGTGGTGCAGGTTGGCGAAGAAGGAGAAGGCGTCCACGTTGTGCTCCACGGAGCGCCAGCGGTAGACGGTGCCCCAGTGGTCCTGCCCGCCGCTGAAGCCGCCCCACGCATCGTCCACCGCGCAGGTGGACAGGATGTGGTGGCCGATGGTCTCGGCCGCGTGCAGGTAGCGGTACTGCCCCGTGAGAGGATGCAGCCGCGTAAGCGCCAGCCCCGCCCAGCACATGTTCCCCACGTCGCGCCGCCCGCCGTCGCGGTGAAAGATGGAGGTGGTGTTCGCCAGGCCGCGGTCCAGCAGCTCACCGGCGCGCGTGGCGGCCACCAGCCGCCCCCCGCCGATGCCGTCGTGGTTCAGCGCCACCACCAGCGCGTCGCCCAGGTCCCGCGCACGGTTCATCCTGCCGCGCTGCATGAAGTAGATGCAGGCGACGCTCGTGTCGTAGGTGTCGGCGCGGTGGTGCATCTCCCCGTGCTTTCCCTCCAACTCTGCGGCGGGGAGCCGGTACGTCTGCACGTAGCGCGGCCCGGTGACGGTGAACTGGTCCATCTGCTGCTCCAGGAACAGGTCCAGCCGGTCCAGCACCCCCGCCTTTGCGCTCCGGTGCCCCGCGGGGACGAGCGGGAAGGTGTAGACGCGCCTGGGAAAGACGATCTCGCCCTTCTTTTCGCGCTCCACCACCGGCCAGTCCACCAGGTTAAGCATCTGCCTGGTGTAGTTGAGCAGCTTCTTGTTCCACAGCGCCTCGTACTCGTCGTACACCTCCTTGGCGTACACCGGGATGGCCTTCTCCATGGCGCTCCTGGTGGTCTCATACTCCTCGCTCCGCTGATCCATCTTCACGGTGCCGGTCGTCATTGTCTTGACGGCCATTCCGCGCTCACCCGGCTGCCACCGGTTGTGGGCAAACCGGTCGTAGAACACCATCTGCACCTTCTTCGTCCTCCGCACCTCGTCCACGAACAGGTCCGTCATGTGGATGATGCCGTTGCCGCCCGCGATGAGCGACTGGCGCCACCAGCGGGCGCGGTCGTACAGCTTGCCGGCCAGGTCGGAGTACATGATGGCGGCGTGGTTGAGCGCCGCCTGGTGCTCGTAGCGGTGCGGCTCCAGCTGCTTCTGCTCCATCAGCACCGCCACGTGTGTCAGCGTCAGGGGGCGCAGCACCTCGGCGGCGGTGAGCAGGTGCGCGCTGGGGAGCGCCGCGCACTCCGCCGCCGCGGACTCGATCTGCGAGAGCAGAAATCCCAGCCGCACCTTGCGTTCGGCGACGTCGGTGAGGTAGCGGAACTGGCGCAGCTGGTCGCCCAGCGAGCGCAGGCGGATGAGCAGGCTGGTGGCCGCGTTGTTGGCGATGGAGGTGACCACCTCGTCCAGCCGCTCCTGCACCAGCGCCTCCACCCTGCCCTCCATCTGCTTCCACAGGTTGTCCTTGGGCTGGGGAAACAGCACCGTATCGACAAAGTAGATGATGATCCCGCTCCCCACCGGCGCCTGCTCCGCCGCCGTGTGAAGGATCTTCTGGAGGATCTTTTCGGCTTCCAGGTTCTCCAGGGCGAATTGCATGGGCGGTTCTCTGGGGTGCAGGGTGGGCGGGGGATGCGATGAAGCGGGACGTGCGGCGGCTCCGAGCGCGCGGACGCGGCTCCGGAGACGGTGCGATCACCGGGTGCGGCAAGGGGAGAACG
>DASQBH010001563.1:0-6392 GCA_035635315.1 Longimicrobium sp. | reverse complement strand
CCTCGCTTGACGCCGCGGAGGCCGAGCCGGCGCTGCGGCGGCTGCTGGACGGGTGGATGGAGGAGGCGGGGGTGGGCCGGTTCGTGGCGTGGTTCTACACGCCGATGGCGCTGGGGTGGGCGGGGCACGTGGACCCGCTGGCCACCGTGTACGACTGCATGGACGAGCTCAGCGCCTTTCGCTTCGCCCCGCCGGAGCTGCTGGCGCGCGAGGCGGAGCTGATGCGGCGCGCGGACCTGGTGTTCACCGGCGGGGCCAGCCTGTACGAGGCGCGGCGGGACCGGCACGCCTCCGTGCACCTGTTCCCCAGCAGCATCGACGCGCGGCACTTCGCGGCGGCGCGCCGGCCGCGGGAGGACCCGGCGGACCAGGCCGGCATCCCGCACCCGCGCATCGGCTTCTTTGGCGTGCTGGACGAGCGGTTCGATGCGGAGCTGGTGCGCGCGCTGGCCGCGGCGCGTCCCGAGCTGCACGTCGTGCTGATCGGCCCCGTGTGCAAGATCGACCCGGCCGACCTGCCCCACGGACACAATCTGCACTATCTCGGTCCCAAATCCTACGCCGATCTTCCGGGCTACATCGCCGGATGGGACGTGGCGGCGCTCTTCTTCGCCCTGAACGAGTCCACGCGCTTCATCAGCCCCACCAAGACGCCGGAGTACCTGGCCGCCGGCAAGCGCACCATCTCGTCCCCCATCCACGACGTCGTCCGCACCTGGGGAGAGGACGGGCTGGTGCGCATTGCATCCACCGTGGACGAGTGGATCGACGCGGTGGACGAGGCGCTGGCGGACGCGGGACGGGACGAATGGCTGCGAGCGGTGGATGCGCGCCTTGCCCATACGTCGTGGGAAAGCACGTGGAACGAGATGGTGGCGCTGGTGGACGGCGCGGCGGACGGCAGGCTGGCCGCTCCGGCGATGGCCGGCGGGATGGAGACGGAACGCGCCGCGGAGCGCGACGGAATGGCAGCGGCGGCGGGGGACTGAATGTTCGATTACCTGATCGTGGGGGCGGGGTTCGCGGGGAGCGTGCTGGCGGAGCGGCTGGCGGCGGACGCGGGCAAGAAGGTGCTCGTCGTCGACAAGCGGCCGCACATCGCCGGCAACGCGTACGACGAGTACAACGACGACGGCATCCTGGTGCACCGCTACGGCCCGCACATCTTTCACACCAACTCGCGCGAGGTGTGGGAGTACCTGAGCCGCTTTACCCCCTGGCGCCCGTACGAGCACCGGGTGCGCGCCAGCGTGGACGGAATGCTGCTTCCCATCCCCATCAACCTCGACACCATCAACCAGCTGTACGGGCTCTCGCTCACCTCGCTGCAGGTGGACGACTTCTTTCGCTCCGTGGCGGAGCCGCGCGACCCGGTGCGGACGTCCGAAGACGCCGTGGTGGGCCGCGTGGGGCGCGACCTGTACGACAAGTTCTTTCGCAACTACACGCGCAAGCAGTGGGGGATGGACGCGTCGGAGCTGGACGCCGCGGTGGCCGCCCGGGTGCCGGCGCGCACCAGCCGCGACGACCGGTACTTTACCGACACGTACCAGGCCATGCCGCTGCACGGCTACACGCGCATGTTCCAGAACCTGCTGGCGCACCCCAACATCAAGGTGATGCTGAACACCGACTACCACGAGGTGGAGGGGCTGATCCCCTACCGGGAGGTGGTGTTCACGGGGCCGGTGGACGAGTACTTCAACTTTCGCTACGGAAAGCTCCCGTACCGCTCGCTGCACTTCAAGCACGAGACGGTGGGGCGCGAGGTGTTTCAGTCCGCGCCGGTGGTGAACTACCCCAACGAGCACCCGTACACGCGCATCACCGAGTTCAAGTACCTCACCGGCCAGGAGCACCCCAGGACCAGCGTGGTCTACGAGTATCCCTGCGACGACGGCGACCCGTACTACCCGGTGCCGCGGCCGGAGAACGCGGAGCTGTACCGGCGCTACAGGGCGCTGGCGGAGGAGACGGAGGGCGTGTGGTTCGTGGGCCGGCTGGCGACGTACAGGTACTACAACATGGACCAGGTGGTGGCGCAGGCGCTTTCGACGTACCGAAAGATCATCGGCCTCAAGGCGGCATCCAATGGGCGAAGCAGGGTTCCCGCCGCGGAGCTTGCGACGACCTGAGCTGTGGGCCGGCGTGGAGTGCACCCGCAACCGCGTCGGCGACCACTGGCTTGACCAGCTGGACCGCGGCGGCCACGCGCATCGCATCGGCGACCTGGACCGCTTTGCCGCGCTGGGGATCCGCACCCTGCGCTACCCGTTTCTCTGGGAGCGCATCGCCCCCGACGGGCCGGAGCGGGCGGACTGGCGGTGGGCGGACGCGCGGATGGAGCGGCTGGGCGCGCTCGGCATGGCGCCGATCGCGGGACTCGTCCACCACGGCAGCGGGCCGGCCGCCGCGCCCCTGGGGAGCGGCAGATTCGCGGAGGGCTTGGCGGCGTACGCGGGCGCCTTTGCGCGGCGCTACCCACACGTGCGCGACTACACGCCCGTCAACGAGCCGCTGACGACGGCGCGCTTCACGGGCCTCTACGGCCTGTGGCACCCCCACGGCCGCGACGAGCCGACGTTCCTGCGCCTGCTGCTGGAGCAGCTGCGCGCCGTGGTGCTGTCGATGCGCGCCATCCGCGAGGTCAATCCGGATGCGCGATTGATCCAGACGGAGGACCTGGGAAAGACGCACGCCACCCGCAGCCTGGCGTACCAGGCGCGGTTCGAGAACGAGCGCCGCTGGCTGACCTGGGACCTGCTCTGCGGGCGGGTGGATGCGGACCATCCGCTGTGGCCGGACCTGCTCCGCTGGGGCGCGGACGAGCGCGCGCTGGCCTTCTTCGCCGAGAACCCCACCCCGCCGGACGTCGTCGGCATCAACCACTACCTCACCAGCGAGCGCTTTCTGGACACGCGCGTGCGCCGCTACCCGCCGCGCCAGCGCGGGGGGAACGCGTACCAGCGCTACGCGGACGTGGAGGCGGTGCGCGTACGCCGCGGGGGCGTGGCGGGTCCGCGTGCGCTGCTGGCGGAGGCGTGGCGCCGCTACGGGCTGCCGCTGGCGGTGACGGAGGTGCACCTGGACTGCACCCGCGAAGAGCAGCTGCGCTGGCTGGCGGAGGTGTGGGACGCGGCGGAGGGGCTCGCCGCGCGCGGGATGGACGTGCGGGCGGTGACCGTCTGGGCGCTGCTGGGCTCGTTCGACTGGGATTCGCTGCTCACCCGCCAGACGGGGCGCTACGAGGCGGGCGCTTTCGACCTGCGCGCGCCGGCGCCGCGCCCCACCGCGCTGGCGGCGATGGCGCGGCGGCTGGCGACGGGGGAGGGGGAGCCGCACCCGGTGCTGGACGTCCCCGGCTGGTGGCGGCGCCCGGAGCGGCTGCACTACCCGCCCTCCGGCCGCGCGCAGCCGCGCCGCGCGGACGACCGCGAGCCGCGCGTGCTGGCCATCACCGGCGCCACGGGAACGCTGGGGCGCGCGCTCGCCCGCGTCTGCGCGGTCCGCGGCATCGCGCACCGCCTGCTTTCGCGCGCGGAGATGGACGTCGCTGACCCGCGGTCAGTATGCGCGGCGCTGGACGCCATCCGCCCCTGGGCCGTGGTGAACGCCGCCGGCTACGTGCGCGTAGACGAGGCCGAGGCGGAGCCTGAGCGCTGCCGCCGCGAGAACGCGGAGGGCGCCGCGGTCCTGGCTGTCGAGTGCGCCGCGCGGGGACTGCCGCTGGTCACCTTCTCGTCGGACCTGGTGTTCGATGGATCGAAATCGACCCCGTACGTGGAAAGCGATCCCGTCGCGCCGCTGAACGCGTACGGGTGCAGCAAGGCCGAGGCGGAGGCGAGGGTGATGGAGGCGCATCCGGCCGCGCTGGTCGTCCGCACCAGCGCCTTCTTCGGCCCGTGGGACGCGCACAACTTCGTCGCCATCGCGCTGCGGGAGCTGAGCGCCGGCCGGCCGTTCGCCGCAGCGGACGACGCGACCGTATCGCCCACGTACGTGCCGGACCTGGCGAACGCCTGCCTGGACCTGCTGATGGACGGGGAGCGCGGGATCTGGCACCTGGCCACCCCCGGCGCCGTCACCTGGGCGGAGCTGGCACGGCGGGCGGCGGAGCTGGCGGGGGTGGATGCGCGGCTGCTGCGGCCCCAGCCCACGCGCGCGTTCGGCTTTCCCGCGCCGCGCCCGCTGTACACGGTGCTGGGGAGCGAGCGCGGCTGGCCCCTTCCGCCGCTGGAGGAGGCGCTCGGACGGTTCGTGCGGGAGCATCCGGAGCTCGGCCAGCGGGCGCGGCCCCGTCGGCGGCGCGGAATGATCGCGGCGCGGGGCTGAACCCCGGACGCTGCGCCGCGCAGGGAGGCCTGTCCCCTTCGCGTTTCCCGGATCGGGGCCGCTCTTCGTCGCTGTCCCCCGGCGGAGCACATGATGATTGCGGAGCGGCGGCGAAACCCCGACTTTCACAGCGCGTACGGTTGTCCGCCCATCCGAACCTTACCCCGCCCTGCCCGGAGCCCTGCCATGAAGCGAATGCTCGCCGCCGCGCTGGTGCTGTCCGCCGCCGCCTGCTCCACCGCCAACCCCGCCCCGTCCGGACCCGCCGCGTCCGCATCCGTTACATCCGCCCCCGCGGCGCTCAACCCCGTCGGCGTGTTTCCGTTCACCACCAGCGTGGACGGCAGCGAGGTGACGGGGAGCGTAGAGGTGACGGGGCAGGCGGGCGCGTACGGCGGCACCATCCGCACCAGCATCACCCCCGACATCCCGGTCACCGGCGTCGTGGTGTCGGGACAGCAGATGATCGTTTCGGCCGACACTCCCGACGGGCCGCTGACCATCAACCTGACCTTTACCGGCGACACCTTCACCGGCGAGTGGGAACTGAATGGTGACAGCGGCGCCATCCAGGGGCGGCGCGGGCCCTGACCGGCAGCCGCCGGGATGATGACGAACGGCCCCGATGCTTCACCGCATCGGGGCCGCTTCGCATCCGCGCGCCGAAGAATCTCCATCCCCTCACGCTGAACCCCTGCCTCGTGCAACGCCCGGGAACTGCTCCCGACGGACAGACTCTGCCGCCCAGCGTAAAGATTCTTCGGTCGGCGCCAGGCATTCCCGCGAGAAGAGGGGCCTCGCGCGGCGCCTCCCTCAGAATGACAGGTTGGCCGGATTCGGTATCAGATCAGAACGAGTAGTAGACGGTAAGGCCGGTGGTGAAAGTGCTCGCCTCCCACCCCTCGATACCGCGCTCTACGGGCGTGTCGATGTCGACGTAGGTGTGATTGCCATCCAGCCTCGCGACACGTACCCCGGCGTGACCCCCGATGCGTACGCGCGGCGCGGGCGACCATTCCAGACCGCCGCCCAGAGAGACGCCATACGTGAACGTCTCCGACTCGACCGGCCCTGCGTATTCGTACTTTTGCGAGTTGACGAACACCGTGCCCGCACCGTACGGACGCAGGTCGCCCCGGGATGCACCGTACAGCTTGACGGCCGGCTCGATGGTGAAGGTTGTCCTCCTGTCCTCGGCCACCCCCTCCTCTTCCTCCCGGCCGGCAAACGAGCCGCCGATCTGCAGGCCCGCTTCCGTGCGGGGGCTGAACCAGTGCCACACCCCGATCGTCGTCGTGCCAAAGGGGCTCAGGGACAACGAGGTAGGCCGCTCCGGGGCGTCCTGTGCCTGGGCGGCCCGCGGCGCGAGCACGGCGGTGCAGAGCATCGCCCCATAGATGAATCGCTTCATCTGCTTCTCTTTTCGTTTGAGGTGGGATATGGCCCTCCCGGTGTGGGCCCGACGCATCGTACCCGCAGCGTCCTCAAGATGCCAGATGTTCCGGAAACGCTCACGAGCACTTAACGGAGAGCAAACCTCCTCCAAATCAAAAAAAGCCAGCAGAGGCGCGCCGAAGCGGACTCTGCTGGTTTTCGCGGGAGGATGTCGCAAGCTAAAAAAACATGGTTTCCTGAGGGAGGCGCCGCTACGCAACTCGCTTGTATGACGGGCCTTGCGCGCCGACCGAAGGATCTCGCCAGCACGACCGTGGGGCTGGCTCCTGCGCTCGGAAGCCAGCCCCACGGTGCGGCAGACGAGATCCTTCGGTCGCGCGCAGGCGGTTGCTCCGCGCGGCGTTCCCTCAGGAAGTCAACGGTGAGGAATCGTACGAAATCAGCCGTAGCGGCGGACCATGCGGGCGCAGAAGTCCACGAACTCGCCGGGGTCCTGCGGGGGGCTGGTGTAGTGCGGCACCACGCCCCGGTGCTCGGGCGTGAAGCAGAAGGTCACCGTGACCTCGAACTCCTCCAGCGCGCGCATCTGCCGGTCGAACCAGGCCTCGCAGCCGTCGCGGTGGTCGTCGCTCCAGCTGAGCCCCGTCCGCAGCTTCTTCACCCCC
>DASQBH010001562.1:0-6419 GCA_035635315.1 Longimicrobium sp. | reverse complement strand
ATCGGCTTAACTGCTTGACTTCCTGAGGGAGGCGCCGCGCCTGACTCGCTGCTACGAAAGCAATTTGGCGCCGACCGAAGGATCTCGCCGGCAGCACCCGGGGGCTGGATCGGTGCCGCGTGGCCAGCCCCGCAATCGCCGGGACGAGGTCCTTCGGTCGCGCACAAGCGGTTGAGTAACTTCAAGTTCCGGAGGCGCGCTCCCTCAGGAAGTCAATCCTCGGTTATCTGAAAGACCAGATTCTTAAGCACGCTCCCAGGCATGATGATGGATGCCGCGGCGATCTCCGCTCACCAGAGCTTCCACCAGGGACGGCGGGAGTCGTCGGCCTGGCGCTGGATCTCGCCGGCGAGGGCGGATCCGCGCTGATACTCAGCGTCGGATGGGGATGGTGAGGCGGGGCCAGTGTCGACGATGTCGCCGGTCTGCGGATCCCAGGTGCGAAAGCCGCCCGCCTCTTCAAGCACGCGCAGGTAGCCGCGTGCCTGCTCCCACGTCGCCTCGCCGCGCACGTACGGAAGCATCACCGCGGCCGTCCGGTCGAACAGGCAGACGTGGATCCCGCTGCCGTCCGTGGCGTGCAGCTCCAGCGGCGGCGGGATGGGCGAGTCGCGGGGCCAACCGCCGTCCGGCGGAAGCACCTGCAGCCGCGGATCGTGCGCCACGAGCGCCGCCGCCAGCCGCTGCTTGCGCGCCTCCGACTCCGGCGTGGCGGGGCCGTCTCCCTCGTACTGAAACGAATGCTCTCCCGCCGCGCGCAGCTCCGTGCCGGGCGGGGGACGAAAGAGGTGCAGGTCGTAGCTCATGGATCGGCGGGCGGCGGGTGTGGGGCGCCATGACCTGCGTGGCGGCGCCCGCTCCGGGAGAGATTCTGCCCGCCGCCTGTACGGGACCGCAAGGATGCCGGCCGTGGCCGCGCCGGCGCGGCGTTGCGCGGGGCCGCAGATCCGCCGATCCTTCCGCTTTCAGAGGGCCGCGCATCGTGCCCGGCGGTTCCGCACCTCCTGATCCCAGGAAAACGCAATGGACATTCTCGACGCCATCGGAAACACGTCGCTGGTGCGGCTGCGCAGCGTCGTTCCGCGGGGGTGCGCGGACATCTGGGTCAAGCTGGAGTGGGAGAACCCCACGGGCAGCATGAAGGACCGGATGGCCAGGGCCGTCATCGAACGGGCGGAGGCGGACGGGCGGCTGAAGCCCGGCGACACGGTGATCGAGTACACGGGCGGCAGCACGGGGACGTCGCTGGCGCTGGTGTGCGCCGCGAAGGGCTACCGCATCCACATCGTCACCTCCGACGCCTTCAGCCAGGAGAAGCGCGACCACATGGCGGCGCTGGGCGCGGAGCTCACGCTGGTGCCCAGCGAGGGCGGGCTGACGACCAGGAAGCTGATCCTGGACATGATCGAGACCGCCCGCACGCTCAGCCGGGAGCCGAACACCTTCTGGACCGACCAGCTCAACAACCACGACAGCATCGCGGGCTACCACCCGCTGGCCGAGGAGATCCGGGCGCAGACGAACGCCGGCGTCGACGCGTTCGTCCACAGCGTCGGCACGGCGGCCTCGTCCCGCGGCGTTGCGGAGGTGCTGAAGGCCTACGATCCGGAAGTCCTGATCGCGTGCGTGGAGCCGGCGGAATCGTCGGTGCTGCTGGGCGGGCAGGCGGGGCCGCACAAGATCGAGGGCGTGGGGATCGGCTACACGCCGCCGCTGTGGGAGCCCGGGCTGGTGGACGAGATCATCCCCGTCCCCACCGAAGCGGCCAAGGCGATGACGCGGCGGCTGGCGCGGGAGGAGGCGCTGTTCGCCGGGACGTCGTCCGGGGCCAACGTGGTGGCCGCCATCCAGGTGGCGGAGCGGCTGGGGCCCGGCGCAACCGTGGTCACGCTGATGTGCGACTCCGGCCTGAAGTACCTGAGCACCGACGTCTATCGGCGCAGGTGAACGGGTGACGGGGTGACGACAAGGCTTGCCGCGATCATCCTGGCGCAGGAAGGAAGTATGGCACACAGAACATCCGGAGCGCGCGCAACCTGCTGCGCGCCATGGCGCTCTACGCGCGCATGCAACCCGAGGTGCTCAACGACGCCTTCTACCAGCAGCGCCGCGAGGTGCCGGAGCTGCCGCTGGCCATCCTGAAGCGATTCATTGACCAGATCCCCCACCCATCGCCCCAGGCGGCGCTGCGGATGGGGGCTCTTCGTCGTCGCCTGGCGCCGCGCGAGAGAAGCTGCTCTTCGGCGACGGGCCGCACGGCGCGGTCACGCCCGTCACGGTGGACGGGCTGACCCGGCACCTGTGCTCGGTCGCCGAAATCGAGGAGGCGAGCCCGAGCACGCGCATCCGGCGAGGGTTACGTCAGGCGCAGTTGCAGGTGTCGCCGCACGTCAACACATCGTAGAAGCCGGTCGGGAGGCACGACAGCCTGCAGGTGGCCGCGCACGACTCGTCGCAGGTGACGGCCTCCGTCTCCAGGGCATACACCGTCCCACGCCGGTCGGCGTCCGCTGGTGCCGTCTCGAAGGCATCAACGCGCAGGTCGTCGAGGCTCAGCTTAAGCTTCATCGGGAAAATCTCCAGCAACGGGTGAGGGGGAGGAGCCTCCACGGCGGAGCGGGAGGCGGAGCGCGCGACTGGCCGCTTCAACGTGAGCGGCCGAAAAGCGTCGGGAGGTGAGTGAGGCACCCTGGAATAAATCCACTGCGGGCCCGGAGCGCAAGCGAACCCGGGAAGGTGCAGGTATGGACGTACGCACAGCTGAGCGCAGGCGCTGTCGGGTTCGGAGTGGCCCGGGCTGCAGAAGGCGTGGAGCGGGCTCGATCCAGGGGAGAGATCCGCTTCGTTCACGCGAAGGTGGCGCGGGGCGGGGAAAGTGCGCAGCTTGCTTCCGATCGGCGGCCGAGCCTGGACATCTACCCGAACGCGCATGAGCCCGTGAGCCTGCTGCTGGCCTGTTCGCTGTGCGTCGCGCTGGTGGCGGTGGACCTGCTGGCGCGCGCCTGGCGGCTGCGCACGTACCTGCGCGGCGCGGGATTCCGGCTGCGCGTGCCGGACCTGTGCGTCACCATCCTGTTCAGCGACGCCGCGGCGGCCGTGACGCCGATGCGGCTGGGGGGAGAGCCGGCGCGCTGGCTGGGGCTGCGGACGGGCGGCGTGGCCGCCGGCGCGGGCGTGGCCGTGCTGGCGGTGGAGATGGTGGCCTACCTGACCGTCGTGGCGATCTCCGGCGCGGTGGCGGCGTGGCTGCTGGGCGCGGGGTGGTGGGCGGACGTGGGACCCCGCCTGGCCGCGCGGGCAGACGCGGGGCTCCCCTGGCTGGTCGCCGTGATCGCCGCCAGCGCGGCGGTGTGGGTGTGGGCCCGCCGCCGCCGCGCGCGCCGGCCCGCTGCCCCGCGCGCGCCGGCGGTGGTCGCGCTGCGCGGCGCGCTGGGGTGGCCGCTGGCGGCCAGCGTTCCGCTGACGCTGGTCAGCATCGCGGCGCGGCTGGCGATGCTCCCGGTGCTCGCCCAGACGCTGCCGGATCCGCCCGCGCCGGGCGTGCTGGTGATGGGCTCGTTCGCCCTCGTCTACGGACAACTCTTCTTTCCCACTCCGGGCGGAGCCGGTGCGGTGGAACTGCTGGCATCGGCGGGGACGGCGGGCGAGCTGGGCGGCACCGCGGGGCCCGTGTTCCTGGCGTGGCGCGCGGTCACCACGGGGATTCCGGTCGTCCTGGGCTTCAGCCTGGCCCTGCGGCGCTACGGAGGCGTGGCCGTCCGCAACGCCCTCCGCGGCGAGCGCCCGCCCGACGTCTCACCCGCCGAGGCCGTCGAAATCGCCTGATCCCCGAATCCGTAAAAACAACAGCGAAAGGTACAGAGGAACAGACAAAAGCCGGAGGAACGGAGAAACCGGGTTTTCTCTGTTCCTCCGGCTGTTGTCCGTTCCTCTGTACCCCCGATCTTTCCAGGATCTGGCACGGGCCCCCCGCCGCATCCCACCCCGCCTCCGTGTAGTCGCGCTCCCCACAGCACGTCGCGCACTCCTCCCGTCAGCGTCCTCTGCCCGCGCCCCGCAGGTGGGGATCCCCCGCCACGGTAGCTTCTCCCTGTCGGTCGGGGCGAACACAAAACCCGGGCCGAGGCCGGCACGCCGAATCCAGTCGCGGCCGGCGCAACCCTGGGAAAACACGGAGAGCGGAACCATGCGCAATCGAATCCAACTGGCCGGGATGATCGTCCTTCCGGCGCTGCTTGCGGCGGCGGCGACGCCGCTCTCCTTCCAGAGCGGAAGCCGCGTGTGGGTCACCGGCACCTCCACCGTGCGCAGCTGGCGCTGCGAGAGCACGCAGGTCACCGGCACCGCGCAGGGCGAGGGCACCGAGCTGAGCCAGGTGGCGCAGAGCCGCGGCGAGATCACCATCCCCCTCAGCACCCTGGACTGCCGCAACGGGACCATGAACGGCCACATGCGCACCGCGCTCAAGGCCAGCGAGAACCCCACCCTCCGCTTTCGCGCCACCACCGTGTCCGTAACGCCGCAGGGCGCCGCGCGGATGACCGGGCCCCTGACCATCGCCGGGCAGACGCGCGAGGTCACCATCAACGGCACGGCGGCGCAGGAGAACGGCAAGCTGCGGGTGACGGGAACCAAGCAGCTGACGATGACGGACTTTGGGGTCACGCCGCCGCGGCTGATGGCGGGGACCATGAGGGTGCACGCGCCGGTCACCGTCGGCTTCGACGTGGTGCTGGGGCAGTAGGGACGATCAGGACGGCGGACGCATTCCGCCGCGCGGTACCGGGGGCGCAATTCCGCGCCCCCCTTTACGGAAGAAACTCCGGCTGACGGAGACGGAACGATGAGAACCCTGAATCGTGCGCTGCTGCCCCTGGCCCTGCTGATGGCGGCCCCCCTGGCGGCGCAGACCCAGATGGCGCTGAACACGGCGCCCCAGGCCGACACCCCGGCGGTGGCGGACACCACGAAGCCGACGACGCCCGCGATGGCCCCGGTCCCGGTGGTGATCGGCTCCCCGGCCGCCGGCCGCATCGGCGAGTTCGAGCCGGCCAAGCAGTCGAACGAGTTCGACGGCATGCAGCTGCAGCTGGGCGGCGCCTTTGCGCAGACCTGGCAGTCGCTGGACCACGAGACCGACGCGGCTCCGGCCCCCGGCACCGTGCTGGGCAAGATCCGCCCGGGGTTCAACCTGGCGAGCGCCAACTTCAACCTGGGCGCGCAGCTGGCCCGCGGCATCCGGGTGGACCTGGAGAGCTACATGGCCAGCCGGCACCACAACGAGTTCTGGGTCAAGGGCGGCTTCGCCACCATCGACGCCTCGCCCTTCGACGTGCCGGTGCTCAACCGGATCATGGAGTACACCACGATCCGCGCCGGCCACATGGAGATCAACTACGGCGACGCGCACTTTCGCCGCAGCGACAACGGCAACACCATCCGCAACCCCTTCATCGAGAACTACATCCTCGATGCGTTCACCACTGAGATCGGTGCCGAGGTGCTGGTGCGCGGCCCGTACGGCGCCTTCGTCATGGGTGGCGTGACCTCGGGTGAGAACAAGGGCAACATCAAGGACGGCGCGGTGGACGCCAGCCCCGCCTACCTGGGCAAGCTGGGCTTCGACCACCAGTTCAGCCCGCTGCTGCGGGTGCGCCTGACGGGAAGCCTGTACAGCGCCGAATCGTCGCCCTCGGTGACGCTGTACGGCGGCGACCGCACCGGCTCGCGGTACTGGGGGGTGATGGAGGATACGACCAGCCTCAAGGCCGGCAGCGCCTTCACCAACGGCCGCGTGAACCCCGCGTTCAGCAACGAGATCACGGCGCGGCAGATCAACCCCTACATCGAGCTGGGCAACCTGGAGCTGTTCGGCGTGATCGAGTGGGCCAGCGGCAAGGCGGCGGCGGCCGCGGAGCGCCGCGAGGTGCGGCAGCTGGCCGGCGACGTGGTGTACCGCCTGTTCGACGACGCGCTGTACGTGGGCGCCCGCTACAACCGGGTGACGGGCGACTGGGCCAACCAGACGGACCTCACGGTGACGCGCCGGGCGATCTCGGCGGGGTGGTTCCTGACCCGGAACCTGCTGACCAAGGCCGAGCTGGTGCAGCAGGACTACGAGGGCTTCGCGGCGACGGACATCCGCAACGGCGGCCAGTTCCGCGGGATTGCGATCGAGGGCGTGATCGCCTTCTGAAGACACACACACACCGGCAGAACGGAGCGGGGAGCCTCGATCAGGGGCTCCCCGCTCCGCGTTCGTGCATCATCAAAGAAAAGAAGTAACTACTCAGGCACCGCAGCAAGGCACCAGGGGTGCTCCAGAGAATATGCTGCGAAGTGCTCCCAACAGTGGGAGGCGTTGCTTGCGTATGGTCGAGACGTAGCTGCGTATTCGACAGAAGACCTCGGCTCCCTGC